>CALMNS010000412.1 GCA_937871635.1 uncultured Solirubrobacter sp. | reverse complement strand
CCTGTGGGCTCGTCGCGCTGGTGGCCGGCGTCGCGACCCTCGGTCGCGGACGGGGCCCGGTCCGGGCGCCGGGCGAGCTGGTGGTGTCCTTCCTGGACGTCGGTCAGGGCGACGCGACGCTCCTCCAGCGTGACTCGACCGCCGTCCTGTTCGACACGGGCCCGCCCGGCGGGCCGGTCCTCGACCGCCTGCGCGAGGCCGGGGTAGGCCGGCTCGACGCGCTCGTGATCACCCACCAGTCCGCCGATCACGACGGGATGGCCGGGGAGGTGATCCGGGCCCACCGGCCGCGGACCGTCGTCAACGGCGGGGCGGGGTACACCACGCCGGTGCAGCGCGCGTTGCCGGAGCAGGTTCGTCGCGCCGGCGCCCGGACGCTGGTGCCCGAGGCCGGTCAGACGCTCGCCGTCGGAGCGCTCGAGATCCGGGTGCTGTGGCCGCCCCCGGCGCTGGCCGGCGCGCCGCCCGGGGAGGAGGATCCCAACGACCGCGCGGTGGTCGCGCACGTCGCGCTGGGCGCCTTCGACCTCCTGTTGCCGGCCGACGCCGAGTCGAACGTCACCGGCGCGCTCGACCTGCCCGACGTCGAGGCGCTCAAGGTGGCGCACCACGGCAGCGCCGACGACGGGCTGGCCGCCCAGCTCGCGCGAATCCGGCCGGAGTTCGCGGCGATCGAGGTCGGCGCGAACAACACCTACGGGCACCCGCGGGCGTCGACCCTGTCGGCGCTTCGCGTGGTGCCGACGGTGACGCGCACTGACCGCCACGGCACCATCCGGCTGCGGGTCGCGGGCGGCCGGATGCGGGTCGAGCGCAGTCGCGAGGGCGGCTCCCCGTGGTGACCGGCGGCGAGCCTAGACTCGATCGCTCCGATGCCCGCCAGTGCAAGGCGAGCCAACCACGTGGTGGTTCGGGCTGCGATGCAGACGTGGCGGCTCCGAGCCATGCTGCTTGCGGCCCTGCCGCTTCTTGCGCTCATCACCGCGCAGTTCCAGGTCTACTGCCAGGACGGGTGCGGGTTGGGCTGGACCGTGGTGAGCTGGCTCTGGGTGCCACTCATCGTGCTGTGGCTCGCGCTCGCCGTCGTCGTCATCGTTTCCGCGGTCCGCTTCCTGGTCCGACGATCGCGACGCTCTCCACCGGGATGACCCACCGCCGGCACGCCCGCACCGGGGGTCCCGGAGGGTGGGTGTGGCTCTGAAGCCCGGGTCCGCCGGTCGTCCCGCGTGCTCGGCCCTCCCGCGGTCGATCGTGACCGGCGGCGAGCCTAGACTCGATCGCTCCGATGCCCGCCTTCAAGCCCGCCTACCTCATCCACGGCGACGACCACGGCCGGATCGCCGAGCGGCGGTCGCGGCTGCGGGCGATGGCCGAGGCGGAAAGCCCTGGGGCGGTGGACCTCCTCGAGGGGGACGCCTGCACCCCGGAGACGGTCGCCGCGGCGCTCTCGGCGATGACCTTCGCGATGGGGCGGCGCTTCGTCATCGCCGACGGTGTCGAGCGCTGGAAGGAGAGGGACCTGCGCGCGGTGATCGAGGCGATGGCCGGGATGGACCCGACGACGACCACGGTGGCGTTCTTCGCCCGGGAGGACGGGCGCATCACGGTCCCCGAGGGCCTGCACGAGGCGGTCACCGCCGTCGGCGGGGCGGTCGCCGCCGAGCGGACCGTCAAGCCCAGGGACCTGGGTCGCTGGGTGCAGGCGCAGGCCAAGGAGCGAGGCCTCGACTTCGACCTGCCGGCGGCCAAGGCGCTCGTCGCGCAGGTCGGCGACCGCCAGCAGCGGCTGCTGCGCGAGCTCGAGAAGCTCGCGCTGGACCTCGAGCCGGGCGCGGCGGTCGGCGTCGCCGACGTGCAGGCGGCGTGCGCGAGCTCGTCCGAGCGCAAGGCGTGGACGCTGGCCGACGCCCTCGTCGCCGGCGACGCGCGCACCGCGACGCGTGCCCTGGTCGAGTTGCGCGGGCAGGGCGAGCGGATCGGCGGGCTCACCTTCGGGATCGTCCGCCAGTTGCGCGACGCCCTCCAGGTCGCGGAGGCCCTGGCCGCCGGGACCCCGACGGGCGAGCTCAAGCGCTCGCTGCGGATGCCGTCGTGGAAGGCCGAGAAGGTCATCGCCGACGTCCGCGGCCGCGACGCCGAGAGCTACCGCCGCGCGCTGGCGATCATGGCCGACCTCGAGCTCGAGACCCGCGGGGGCCGGGCCGGCCGCCCGCAGGGCGGCGACGCGGGGCTCGGCGAGGAGACGCTCGGCGTGCGGGCGGTCGTCACCGCCGCAGGCTGAGCGGGGGACGAGCGCTAGACCGCGGGACGGCCGGCGCGCAGGCGCGCGGCGCGAGACTTCTTGCGGGCGCCCGTGTTCCGGTGCAGGGCGCCGCGCTTGACCGCCTTGTCGATCGTCTTGACCAGACGGCGGTGGTCGGCCTCGATCGTCTCCTCGTCGCCCGCGGCGACCGCGGCCTCGAGGCGGCGGAAGTAGGTGCGGACGGTCGAGGTGTAGCGGCGGTTCTCGATCCGCTCGCGCTCCGTGCGCAGGATGCGCTTCTTCTGGGAGTCGATGTTGGCCATAGCGGCGCCGTACAGTAGCGCAGCCGTGCCGACCCGTCGCCTCGCCGTCGCGACGGCCATCTTCGCCGTCGCGACGGGTCTGAGCCGTGTCGCGGGGCTCGCCCGGGAGGTCGTGGCGGCGAGCTACTTCGGCACCAGCGCGGCGGCCTCGGCGTTCACCTACGCCTTCCAGCTCCCGAACCTCGTGCGCGCCCTCGTGGCCGACGCCGCGCTGTCCTCGGCCTTCGTCCCCGTCTTCACCGAGCTGCTCGAGAAGCAGCGCCGGCGGGAGGCCGCGGCGCTGGCCAGCTCGCTCTGCGGCCTCATCCTGGTCGCCGTCGGGCTGATCTGCCTGGCGTTCATCGCGTTCGCCGAGCTCATCGCCGGGCCGCTGGCGGGCCACGACGAGGCGCTCGAGCCGCTGACCGCCGGGCTGCTCCGGGTGTTGTTCCCGATCGTCGTGCTGCTCGGGATCAACGGGCTCGTCGTCGGCATCCTCAACGCGCACGACCACTTCTCGGTGCCGGCGATCGCCCCGCTGGTCTGGAACCTCGTGATCATCGCCGCCCTGGTCGGCCTCGCTCCGCTCTTCGACGGGGAGGACCGGATCTACGCGTACGCGATCGGGGTCATCCTGGGCACGATCGTCCAGCTCGGCATGGTCCTGCCCGTGCTGTCGCGGGTCGGGTTCCGGCTCGGTGTCTCGCTCGACTTCCGCGACCCGCGGATCCGCCAGGTCCTGCTCCTGATGCTCCCGGTGAGCGTCGCGCTCGGGCTCATCAACGTCAACCTGTTCCTCAACTCGGTCATCGGCGGCCGGATCTCCGTCGAGGTGCCGCGGGCGATCGACGCCGCGTTCCGCATCTACATGCTCCCCCAGGGGATCTTCTCCGTGGCGGTGGCCACCGTGCTGTTCCCCGCGCTCTCCCGGCTCGCTGCCCGCCGGGACTTCGACGGCCTCAAGGCGATCACCGGCAACGGCACCCGCCAGATCGCGCTGCTGCTCGTCCCCGCCGCCGCCGCGACGATCGCCCTCTCCGTCCCGCTCACCCGCCTGGTCTTCGAGCGGGGGGAGTTCGACGCCGGCTCGACCCGGCTGACCGCCGAGGCCCTGTTCTGGTTCTCCTTCGCGCTGCCGACCAGCGGGATCAACCTGCTGCTCACCCGGACCTTCTTCTCCCTCCAGCGCCCCTGGCTCCCGACGGCGCTCGCGCTCGGCTCGCTCGTGGTGAACCTCGTCGCGGCGCTCCTCCTCTGC
>CALMNS010000411.1 GCA_937871635.1 uncultured Solirubrobacter sp. | reverse complement strand
ACCTACGGCCTCGACGAGCCGGCGCTGGTGGCCGCTCCGGGCGTCAAGGTCGACGCCGACCGCGGCGCCGCCCTCGTCGCCCGGTTCCCGGGGACCGCCCACCGCGGCAGCGATCTGCTCGACCGCCTGGAGGAGGCGCAGCACGCGCTGCTCACCGCCCTCTCCGAGCACGACTGGGACCCGTCGCGCGCACGGGAGGTCGGTGCCTCCGTGCTGGGTCGGGACGATGCCGGCGTGGTCTCCGCGCTGGGCTTCGCCGCCGGGCAGATCGTCCCCCGGCTGCGGCGGACGACAGACGAGATGACCAACGTGCTGGGGGCGCTGCGCGGGCGCCACGTCCCGGCCGGCCCGTCGGGCGCCCCGACCCGCGGCCGCTTCGACGTCCTGCCGACGGGCCGCAACTTCTACTCCGTCGACCCCCGGGCGCTGCCGTCCGAGCTCTCCTACGCGACGGGCGTCAAGCTCGCCGAGGCCGTCCTCGAGCGCCACGTCGCGGACACCGGCGCGCTGCCGGAGATGGTGGGCCTGGTCGCCTGGGGAACCGCCGCCATGCGCACGCAGGGGGACGACGCCGCCGAGGTGCTCGCGCTGCTCGGCGTGCGGCCCACCTGGCATGCGTCCTCGCGCCGGGTCACCGGCCTGGAGGTCGTGCCGCTCGAGGCGCTCGGCCGTCCGCGCATCGACGTGACCCTGCGCATCTCGGGCTTCTTCCGCGACGCGTTCCCGCACCTGATCGGCTTGCTCGACGACGCGGTGACGCTCGTCGCCGGGCTCGACGAGCCGGGCGAGCGGAACTTCGTCGCCAAGCACGCCCGGGCCGAGGCGGCACGGCTCGCGGGCGACCTCGACGACGCCGAGGCCTGGCGGCGGTCGACGACGCGCGTGTTCGGCTCCAAGCCCGGGACCTACGGCGCGGGCCTCCTCCAGCTCGTGGAGACGCGCGACTGGCGCGACGACGCGGACCTGGCCGCGGTCTATGAGGCGTGGGGCGGCTTCGCCTACGGCCGGGGGCTCGACGGCGTCGCCGCCGGGCCGGCGATGCGCGCCTGCTTCGAGCAGATCGACGTCGCGGTCAAGAACGTGGACTCGCGCGAGCACGACCACCTCGACTCCGACGACTACTACCAGTACCACGGCGGCATGATCGCGACGATCCGCGCCCTTAGCGGTCGCGATCCGGCGGCCTACCTGGGCGACAGCGCCGACCCGAAGGAGGTCCGCGTCCGCACGCTGGCCGAGGAGACGCGCCGCATCTTCCGCGCCCGGGTCGCCAACCCCCGGTGGATCGGCTCCATGGTCCGCCACGGGTTCAAGGGCGCCGCCGAGCTGGCCGCGACGGTGGATTACCTGTTCGGCTACGACGCGACGACCGGCGTCGCGTCGGACTGGATGTACGAGCAGGTGACGGAGAAGTACCTGCTCGACGAGGACGTCGCCGCGTTCATGGACCAGGCGAACCCGTGGGCGGCCCGGGGCATCGCCGAGAAGCTGCTGGAGGCCGCCGAGCGCGGGCTGTGGGCGGCGCCCGGCGAGGACACCCTCGGGGCGATCAAGGCGCGGTACCTCGCGCTCGAGGACCAGCTCGAGGCGGCCACGGCCTGATGGCCCGTCGCCCTGAGTATCCGCTGTCGGCGGTCGTCGGCCAGGACGACCTCGTCGAGGCGCTGCTCGTCTGCGCCGTGCGTCCCGTCGTCGGCGGGGTGCTCGTCCGGGGCGAGCGGGGGACGGCGAAGTCCACCGCCGTGCGCGCGCTCGCGCCGATGCTCGCCGCCGAGCCGCAGTCCGGTGGCGCGGCGCCGCTCGTCGAGCTGCCGCTGGGCGCGACGCTCGACCGCCTGGTCGGGACGCTGGACCTGCGGGCCGCGCTCGACGGGGAGCACCGGTTCGAGTCCGGCCTGCTGGGGCGGGCGGACGGCGGCGTGCTCTACGTCGACGAGGTCAACCTGCTGCCGGACCACCTCGTCGACGCGTTGCTCGACGCCGCCGCCTCGGGCGCGGTGACCGTCGAGCGCGACGGCGTGAGCGTCGTGCAGGACGCGCGGTTCCTGCTCGTCGGCACGATGAACCCGGAGGAGGGCGAGCTGCGGCCGCAGCTGCTCGATCGCTTCGGGCTCGGCGTGGAGATCGCGGGCCCGCGCGACGCGGTGACCCGGGCCCGGATCGTACGGCGCCGGATGGACTTCGACGCGGCTCCCGCGGCCTTCGCCGCGAGGTGGGCGGACGC
>CALMNS010000410.1 GCA_937871635.1 uncultured Solirubrobacter sp. | reverse complement strand
ATGTTCTTGAGCTCCGTCTTCGTCCCGAGCCCGCCCTCCCCCACCCGCCGCACCGAGACGTTGGCGTCGCAGCGCAGCGAGCCCTCCTCCATGTTCACGTCCGAGACGCCGAGCTGGCGCAGGGTCGTGCGCAGCAGGGTGAGCCAGTCGCGGGCCTGCTCGGCCGAGCGGAGGTCGGGCTCGGAGACCATCTCGGCCAGCGGCGTGCCGCCGCGGTTGAAGTCGACGACGCTCGCGTCGGACCCGTGGATGCGGCCGGACTCGCCGACGTGGACGAGCTTCGCCGCGTCCTCCTCGAGGTGGATCCGCGTCAGCCGCACGTCCCCGAGCCGCCCGCCCGTGCACAGCGGCTCGTCGTACTGGGAGACCTGGTAGCCCTTGGGCAGGTCGGGATAGAAGTAGTTCTTGCGCGCGAAGACCGACCGCGGCGCGATCGACGCCCCGAACGCGAGCGCCATCATCAGCCCGAAGTGGATCGCCTGGGCGTTGACCACCGGAAGCGACCCCGGCAGGCCGAGGCAGACGGGACAGGTGCGCGTGTTGGGCGGCTCGCCGAAGGAGAGCGCGCACGAGCAGAACATCTTCGTCCGCGTCGCGAGCTGCACGTGGATCTCGAGGCCGATGACCGGCTCCCACGCGCTGGGGATGGCGGCCGGACCGCTCATGCCGCCGACGCCGCGAAGGCCCGGGTGGTGTCGAACCCGATCGCCCGCTCGAGCGCGTGCGCGGCGTCGAGGATCCGGTTCTCGGAGAACGCCGGACCGGCGATCTGCAGCCCGGTGGGCAGCCCGTCGCTGAGCCCGTTGGGGATCGAGATGGCCGGCAGGCCGGCCAGGGACATCGGCACCGCGCAGAAGTCCTGCAGGTACATCGACAGCGGGTCGTCGAGCTTGGCGCCGAGCTCGAAGGCGACGCTCGGGCTCGTCGGTGAGACCACGAAGTCGAAGTCCGCGAACGCGGCGCGGAAGTCGTCGGCGATCTTCGTGCGGACCCGCTGGGCGCGCCCGTAGTAGGCGTCGTAGTAGCCCGAGGAGAGCGCGTAGGTCCCGAGCATGATCCGGCGCTTGACCTCGGCGCCGAACCCGTCCGCGCGCGTCTCGGAGTACATGGCGAGCAGGTCGCCCGCCTCCGCCCGCCGGCCGTAGCGGACGCCGTCGAAGCGCGCGAGGTTCGACGAGCACTCGGCCGGCGCGATCAGGTAGTAGGCGGCCAGGGCGTGCGGGGCGTGCGCGAGGCGCATCGGCTCGACGGTGGCCCCCAGCTCGCGGGCGAGCTCCAGCGACGCCTCGAAGGTGGCCAGGACCCCCGGCTCGATGCCCTCGCCCGAGAGCTCCTCGGGGACGCCCAGGCGGATCCCGCGCAGGTCGGTGGCCGTCGGCCGCACGACCGGCTCGGGCAGCCCGAGCGAGGTCGAGTCGCACGGATCGCGCCCGACCATTCCCGAGAGCAGCAGCGCCGCGTCGGTCACGTCGCGGGTGAACGGCCCGGCCTGGTCGAGCGAGGAGGCGAAGGCGATCATCCCGTAGCGGGAGACCGCCCCGTAGGTCGGCTTCATCCCGACGATCCCGCACAGCGCGGCGGGCTGGCGGATCGAGCCGCCCGTGTCCGTCCCGATCGCCCACGGGGCCGCGCCGGAGGCGACCGCCGCGGCGCTCCCGCCGCTCGAGCCGCCCGGCACCCGGGTGCGGTCCCACGGGTTGAGCGTCGGCCCGAAGGCCGAGTGCTCGGTGGAGGAGCCCATGGCGAACTCGTCCTGGTTCGTCTTGCCGAGGGTCGGGGCGCCCGCCGCGGTGAGCCGGCGCACCGCGGTGGCGGTGTACGGCGGCCGGTAGCCCTCGAGGATCCGCGAGCC
>CALMNS010000409.1 GCA_937871635.1 uncultured Solirubrobacter sp. | reverse complement strand
CTGGTGCGCTTTCTGCACCAAGTCCTCGGCCTGGTCGCGCGGCACGCCGGGCAGTGGCGCAGGTGCGGGCGCAGCGCCATGATCGCCTCCGCCGAGGCGGTGCCCCGCGCGAGCTCGCGCAGCGCGGGGCCGAAGGCGTCGCACCCGTCCTTGGCCTCGAGCTCGGCGTAGGCGCGCAGGAACCGTCGGCGCCCCTCGGTGATCGAGCGGTTCGTCTTCGTGTAGGTCCACCCGTGCCGCTCGCCGATCTCCGCGTAGGAGAGCCCCTCGGCCTTGAGCATGAGGGCGCGCGCCTCGTCCGGCTTGAGCCGGCGCAGCGCCTCCGCCGAGCGGGCGGAGCGCTCCGCGCCGAACAGCCGGTCCTCGATCGGGCGCGACGTGTCGTCCGGGCGGGCGTCGAGGTCGGGCTCCTCGCCGGCGACGGACTCCGAGCGCGTGCGGCGGACGGCCATCGCCTCGTGGCGCACCACGACCTTCATCCACGCGCCCTCGGTGGCGCTGTCGACCGTCTCAAGCCGCCGCAGGTAGATCTCGAGCGCCCGCTGCACCGCATCGTGCGCGTCGTCGGCGCAGATGGAGTGGTGGCGGGCGGTGCGCAGGAGGGCGGCGCCGTGCGCGTCCATCAGCGCGGTGATGCGGGCCTCGGGGCCACGCGTCGCCGGGCTCTCGGGGCGTCGCGGGATCCTGCTGACCGCCAAGGCGGCTCCTCCTCTGCATCTCGACGGCGGTCAGGCAAGACCCCGGCGCGCTGCCCTCGCACCGTCTTGCAGACCTTGTAGATCCTCCGCCGGCTCATTTCGCCCCGGCGGGCGACACGATTCCCGCAAAGAGCGGAAGAAAGCTCGGCGCCGAACGCTCAGGTCACCGGTTGCGCGCCCGGGCGCCCGTCCTCCACGACGTAGGTGGCCCGGGTGGAGATCGGAGCGCCCGGCTGCGTCACGGAGGGGACCACCCGGAAGTCGCTGCGCCAGGCGTCCGGAGTGACGTGGCAGCGGACGTAGCCGCGCTGATTCTGGAAGAACTTGATGTGCGGGTTCTCGGCCAGCGCCACCTCCCCCGCCGGGCTGGTGTCGCTCCCGTCCCCGCCCGTGGAGATCGACGTCCCGACGAACTCCGTGGCGACGGTCGGGGAGTCGGGCTCGCCGAAGTCCGCCTTGAGGTCGGCGACCCGGTTGTTGTGGACGTCCCCGGTCAGGACGACCGGGTTCGAGACGCCGCGCTCGGCGACGAACCCGAGCAGGCGGTCCCGGGAGCCGACGTAGCCGTCCCAGGCGTCCACCGAGAAGCTCTCGGCTTCCCCGGCCGTCAGGTCGCGCTCGGCCATGAACACCTGCTGCGCGAGGACGTTCCAGCGTGCGCGCGACGCGCCGAGGCCGCTCAGCAGCCACCGCTCCTGCTCCTCGCCGGTGATCGAGTTCTGCTGCGCCTCGGTGTGGCCCGGTCGGTCCCCGCCGACGGCGGGCTGGTCGGAGCGGTACTGCCGCGTGTCGAGGACGTTGAACTCCGCCAGGGTGCCGAAGGCGAGCCGGCGGTAGAGCTGCAGGTCCGGGCCGCTGGGGAACTGCTGCCACCGGAGGGGGAGGTTCTCGTAGTAGGCCCGGTAGGCGGCGGCGCGGCGCGCGAGGGCGACCTCGGGGGACGGCTCGTCCGGATCGAACTCCTCGTCGGCGTAGTTGTTGTCGACCTCGTGGTCGTCCCAGGTGAGGATCCAGGGGAACGCCGCGTGCGCGGCCTGCAGGTCCGGGTCGGTCTTGTACTGGGCGTGGCGGATCCGGTAGTCCGAGAGCGAGCGGGTGTCCACCTGGGGCAGGTGCGCACGGCCCAGCGTGCCCGCCCCGCTGCCCTCGTAGATGTAGTCCCCGAGGTGCACGACGACGTCGAGGTCCTCCGCGGTCATGTGCCGGTAGGCCGTGTAGTAGCCCGCGGTGTAGTTCTGGCACGAGGCGAACGCGAAGGTGAGCGCGGCGGGCGCCGAGTCGGCGGGAGGTGCGGTCTTCGTCCTGCCCACGGGGCTCACCTCCTGGCCGACCTTGAAGCGGTACCAGTACTCACGGTCCGGGTGCAGGCCGGAGATCTCCGGGTGCACCGAGTGGGCGAGCTCCGGCCTCGCCTGGACGGCGCCCCGCTGGACGACTCGGCTGAATCCCTCGGTCTCGGAGACCTCGAAGCGCACGGTGTAGGGCCGGTCGAGCACCCCTCCCCTTCCGTCCTCGGCCAGTGGGTCCGGCGCGAGGCGGGTCCACAGCACCACGCCGCCCGGGAGCGGGTCGCCCGACGCCACGCCGAGCTTGAACGGGTAGTCGGCAAAGCGCGCCGCGGCCAGGGCCTGCTCCGTTCTCAGTCCGCCCGTGCCCAGGAGGACGGCGGCGGCGCTCACGCCGCTCAGGCCGATGAACTCGCGGCGGCTCAACGGCCTCCTCTTGTCCCAGTTGCCACCGATGCTCACGACGCTCGAACCTCCGGATCGGGATGTCGCGCGGATGCTCGCGCCTCCCGCTCCACGCCTTGTGACTTTCCGGAGACAGCGCTCGGCGCGACCCCTCAGGCCCTGAGCTTGTACCCCCGCATGAAGAGCCGCAGGTTGAGCGTGAAGAGCACCGCGGTGGCGAGCGCGAGGAGCCCGAGCGAGAGCCCGACGTTCGCGTCGCTCACCCCCAGGAACCCGTAGCGGACGAGGCTGATCATGTAGTAGACGGGGTTGAAGAGCGTGAGCGTCTCGAACGGCTCGGGCAGCAGGGTGGCCGAGTAGAACACCCCGCCGAGGAAGATCAGCGGCTGCAGGACGAAGGTCTGGGCGAAGGAGACGTCGTCGAACTGTTCGGCGCGCACCCCGACGAGCACGCCGAGCGAGGCGAAGAAGAAGCCGACCAGGAAGAGCGACGGGATGAGGACGAGCACCTGGTCGACCGGGAGGTCGACGAGCAGCGAGGCGGCGATGAAGGTCAGGGAGGCCACGATCATCCCGCGCAGGAAGCCGCCGAGCGAGAGCGCGACCAGCAGCTCGAGCGGCGAGGCCGGCGAGGAGAGCTGGTCGTCGATCGAGCGCTGGAACTTCTGCTGGAGGATCGAGGAGGAGTTGTTGGCGAACGCGTTGGTCGCCCAGGCCATCATGATCAGCCCCGGGACGATGAAGACGATGTAGTCGAAGCCCTCGAGCTCCCGGATCCGCGAGCCGAGCGCCGCCCCGAAGACGGAGATGTAGAGGAAGGTCTCCAGCAGCGGCGCGCCGAGCGTCTGGCGCTTGATCTTGAAGAAGCGGTTGACCTCGCGGCGGACGAGCGTGAGGAACCGGATCTGCCGGCCGGTCAAGAGGCCACGTCGGCCACGTCGGCGATCTTCGCCCGCGAGAGCTCCTTGCGCCCGACGAGCTCGAGGTAGGCGTCCTCGAGCGACGTGACCCCGTAGGCGGCGGCCAGCTCCGTGCTCGTCCCCTCGGCGACGATCTGCCCGTCGCCGATGAAGGCGATCCGGTCGCAGAGCTGCTCGGCCTCCTCGAGGTAGTGCGTGGTGAGGAGGATCGTGGTCCCCTCGGCGTTGATGCGCTGGACGTACTGCCACAGCTCGAGCCGGAGCTCGACGTCCACGCCCGCGGTCGGCTCGTCGAGGATCAGGAGCCGCGGCCGGTGCATCAGCGCGCGGGCGAGGATCAGCCGCCGCTTCATGCCGCCCGAGAGCGTCCGGGTCCGGTCGTCCTTCTTCGAGGAGAGCGAGAAGGCGTCGAGCAGCTCGGCCGTCCGCTCGCGCCGCTCGCGTTTGGGCATCCCGAAGTAACCCGCGTGGTAGTCGAGCGACTCCTCGAGGGTGAGGAACCAGTCGAGGTTGAGCTCCTGCGGCGCGAGGCCGACCGCGAGCCGGGCCTCCTCGTAGTGGTCGACCGCGTCGTGGCCGAAGACCTCGATGGAGCCCGAGGTGGGCATGGCCAGGCCGGTGGTGCAGTGGATGAGGGTCGACTTGCCCGCGCCGTTGGGTCCGAGCAGGCCGAAGAACTCGCCGTCCTCGATCCGCAGCCCGACGCCGCGCAGCGCCTCCGTGCCGGTCGGGTAGCGCTTGACGAGGTCTCGGATCTCCAGCGCGGGCGTCGACACTCCGTTCACGCTACGAGGTCGCCGAGTCGGGGCTCCGGTCAGGCCAGGATTAGGCAGGTCGTCGTGCCGTGGGCGAGGAGCTTGCCGTCGGACTCGCGGGTGACCCGGCCCTCCGCGGTGGCGACCCGCCCGCCGCGATGGACCACCGTCCCCGTGGCGATCACCCGCCCGTCGCCCCCGTGGATCGCCCGCACGAAGTTGACCTTGATCTCGAGCGTCGTGTAGCCCGTGCCGGCCGGGAGCGTCGTGTGCACCGCGCAGCCCATCACCGAGTCGAGCAGGGTCAGCGCGAGGCCGCCGTGGACGACGCCGATCGGGTTGTAGTGCTCCTCGCCCGGCTCGGCGGCGAACACCGCCCGCCCGGCGGAGAACTCGACGCCTTCCATGCCCATCAGCGCGCTGATCGGCGGCAGCGCGATCTCGCCGCGAGCCATCGCGGCGAAGTACTCGAGACCGCTGAGCCGCGCGCCGGCCGTGGCCGCCTCGCGCGGGTCCGCCCAGGTGATCGTCTTCTCGCGCGCGCTCATCGCGCCACGACGAGGATGGCCATGCCGGATACCGACGTGAGGGCGAGGACCTTCCAGCGATGAGCCATGGCGCGGGACCGTACGGAAGTCCGTTGCGATTCGCAACGGACAGTCGTCACACAAGCCCGGCCGGCGCTACCCTCGCTCGGTGGAGCGCGCGGACTACTCCGACACGAACTGCTCCGTGGCGCGGACGCTCGCGGTGATGGGCGACCGCTGGACGATGCTCGTCCTGCGCGAGGCGTTCTTCGGCGTCCGCCGCTTCGAGGCGATGCAGCGCAACCTCGGGATCGCCCGCAACGTGCTCACCGACCGCCTCCACAAGCTCGTCGAGAACGGGATCCTCGCCCGGGTGCTCTACCAGGACCGCCCCGAGCGCCACGAGTACCGGCTTACGGAGAAGGGGCTCGGGCTCTACGGCCCGCTCATCGCGCTCATGCGCTGGGGGGACGAGCACCTGGCCGAGCCCGAGGGTCCGCCGCTCGTCCTGCACCACGAGCGCTGCGGGCGCGACATGGCCCCGACGCTGACGTGCTCGGAGTGCGGCGAGACGATCGACCCCCGCGAGGTTCGCCCCCTGCCCGGGCCGGGCGCTCGCGCGCACACCCGCGCTTAAGGCGCTCTGCCATGGTGGACGGCATGTCTTCGTCCTCCCCAGGCCCGCGCAGCGTCAAGATCGGCGAGAACGAGCGAGGTGGCTGGACGCCCGGGCGCCCGCGCCGGCCCGGCGAGCCCGAGCGCCCGCCGCGCCTGGCCGACGTCTCCG
>CALMNS010000408.1 GCA_937871635.1 uncultured Solirubrobacter sp. | reverse complement strand
GCGCAGCGGCGTCCGGGCCGACTCCAGCGCGCGCCGCGGGCGGCCCTCGAGCAGCTCGACGGTGTCCCCGAGCAGGACGAGGCGGTCAACCTGGGCGACCTGGGCGGCCAGCGCGTCGAGCGCCTTGGGACGGCGCAGCACGTCCCGGCCGAGGACCGAGCCGAGGTGCAGGTCGGAGACGACGAGGGTCCGGGCCACGAGCCGGGCGAGCCTAGAGTGTCGAGGTGGCTCGGCTGCGCCCGTCCGATCGCCTCCGGCTGACGCCCAAGCTCCGGCTCGTCCTGCTCCTGCTCGGGCTGGTCGCCGGGCTCGTCGTCTTCTACGGCGCCGACCTGCTCACCGTCGCCGAGGTGCGCGCGTGGGTCGAGCCCTTCGGCGGGTGGGGCCCGGTGGCCTACGTCGCGCTCGCCACCGGCCTCGGGCTCGCGCTCGTTCCCGGGCCGCTGCTGGCCGGGGTGAGCGGGCTCCTGTTCGGGCCGCTCACCGGAACGGTGGTGACGATGGCGGCGGCCACCGCGAGCGCGGTGATCGGGCTGCTCGTCGGGCGCGCGATCGGCCGGCCCGGGATGGTGGAGCTCTCCGCGGGGGCCGAGCGGGTCGAGGCGGTCACCGAGCGGCTCGAGCGCCATCCCGTCCTCACCGTGATCGTCGCCCGGCTGGCGCCCGGCGTGCCGGACGCCCCGCTGTCCTACCTGGCGGGCCTGCTGCGCATCCGCCCGTGGCAGGTCGGGCTCGGCACGCTGATCGGCGCCGCCCCGCGCGGCTTCTCCTACACCGCCCTGGGCGGCTCGCTTGACGACCTCACCTCACCGCTGGCCATCGGGGCGATCGTCGTGTTCGGTCTGTCGGGACTGGTCGGCGCGGAGCTCGGCCGGCGGGCGCTGAGCCGCTCGCGGTCCGGGAGCCGCGCCTGAGCTCGCCGGCTCGTGGCCGGGGCAGCGGAGCATGGGAAGCCGCGGGTACTTCGGGTACGCCGGATCGAGCTTGGACCGCCCGCACAGCGAGAAGGTCGAGCCGCGGGTGTTGGAGACGAGGCGCTGGTGCACGCAGGAGCTACAGAGGCCGGTGACCAATCCGGGCCAGCTCCTTGTGGTGCTCGGTGACGCGGACCTTCACGGGGTCGCCTTCCTCGCGCGCGTGGACGAGGCTCCACATCGAGTCGGCGACCTGCTCGGCCGACTCGGGCGTCGCGCGGTCGCGCATCCCGTCGACCAGGGCGAGCTCGAGCCGCTCGATCTTCTGCTCGGCGGTCCCCTCGCCCAGCTGGGGGAACGGCACGCCCGGGAGATGGTCCTCCCAGGCGCCCTTGACCATGGCGAAGCGGTTGCGCAGGGCGATCGGATCGGTCATGGCGGGCGCGGAGTCTACGAGAGACGTCGTCCGGAGCACGAGGGTCAGCGATGTGTGGCCGGACGAACGAGGTTCTCCGTACCGTGTAGTTGAGTGAGCACCTTCTTCCGCCTGCTGGGGTTCCTGCGTCCGTACCGGTCCGCGGCGATCCTCTCGATCGTCCTCGCGGCCCTCGCGATGGGCGGCACCGTCGCCCTGCCGGCGCTCACCGGGCAGGCGATCGACGAGGTGCGCGCGGGCGACGCGTCGAGCCTGGGGACGCTCGCGCTGGCCATGGTCGGCGTCGGGATCCTGCGGCTCGTGTTCTCCGTTGCCCGCCGGCTCGTGGCCGGGCGGGTGTCGCTGGGGGTCGAGCTCGACCTGCGCGACCGCATGTACGCCCACCTGCAGGAGCTCGAGCTCGGCTTCTTCGACGGCCAGCAGACGGGCCAGCTCATGTCCCGCGCGACGGTGGACCTCCAGTCCGTGCGCTTCTTCCTCGGCTACGGGCTGATCTTCATCGTCCAGAGCGCGCTGACCATCCTCCTCGCGGGCGCGGCGATGCTCTACCTGCAGCCGACGCTCGGGGCGCTCGCGCTGATCCCGGTGCCGTTCGTGGTGCTCGTCGCCGCTCGCTTCAACCGGCGCTCGCGTCCCGCGCTCGGCGCCGTCCAGCAGCGGATCGCCGAGCTGACCGCCGACGTGGAGGAGAACGTCTCCGGGGTCCGGGTGGTCAAGGCGTTCGCGCGCGAGGAGCGCCAGCGCAGCCGCTTCCGCGAGTCGGTCGGTCGGGTGTTCGAGGAGTCGATCCGGGCCAACCGGCTGCGCGCGTTCTACAACCCGTTCATCGGCTTCCTCCCGCAGCTCGGGCTGGCGGTCATCCTGCTCGTGGGCGGGCGCCAGGTCATCGACGGGACGCTGACCATCGGCGACTTCACCGCGTTCTACGTCTACCTGCTCATGCTCGTCGCCCCGATGCGGACGCTCGGCGTGGCGCTCGGGATGTCCCAGCGAGCGACCGCCTCGGGGCGGCGGATGTTCGAGCTCCTCGACCGCGGGCCCGAGCTCGAGACCGCCCCCGGCGCGCCGCCGCTGCCGGACGGCAACGGGCGGGTGGAGCTCGACGGGGTGACCTTCGCGTACCCGGGCGCGCCGCGGGCGACGCTGCACGACGTCTCCCTCACCGTCGAGGCGGGCACCACCGTGGCGCTGGTCGGCGCCACCGGCTCGGGGAAGTCGACGCTCATCGGCCTCCTCCCGCGGCTCTACGACGTCACCGACGGCGCGGTGCGGATCGACGGCGCCGACGTCCGCGACGTCGATCCCGTCTCCCTGCGGCGCGCGATCGCGCTCGTCACCGACGACCCCTTCCTCTTCTCGGCCTCCGTCCACGAGAACATCGCCTACGCCCGCTCGGAGGCGACGCGCGAGGAGGTCGAGGCGGCCGCGCAGCGCGCCCAGGCCGCCGGCTTCATCGCCGAGCTCCCGGACGGCTACGACACCCGGGTCGGCGAGCGCGGCCTGACCCTGAGCGGCGGGCAGCGCCAGCGGATCGCCATCGCCCGCGCGCTGCTCGCCGACCCGCGGATCCTCGTCCTCGACGACGCCACCTCGGCGGTGGACGCCTCGACGGAGCAGGACATCAAGGCGGCGCTGCGCGAGGTCATGGCGGGGCGGACCACCTTCGTGATCGCCCACCGGCTCTCGACGATCGCCCTGGCCGACGAGATCGTGGTCCTCGAGGAGGGCCGGGTCATCGCCCACGGGTCCCACGAGGAGCTCCTGCACGAGTCCTCGCTCTACGCCGAGATCGCCGAGAAGGGGCTCCCCGACCAGGTCTTCCTCAACCGCAAGCCGGTGGAGCGCGAGGTCGCAGGACTGTGAGCAGCCGGGCTCCCGTCGACCGTCGCGCCGAGCTCCGGCGCCGGCTGCGCGCCGGCCGGCGCGGCG
>CALMNS010000407.1 GCA_937871635.1 uncultured Solirubrobacter sp. | reverse complement strand
ACCGGCGCCCGCGCCGCGCGGGACCTGCTGGGCCACCTTGACGGCGCGATGCGCACCGTCCAGCCGCCGCTCGGCGGCGACCCGGGCCGGATCGTGCCCGCCGAGCCGCGCCGGGTCTACGACGTCCGCGACGTCGTCTCCCGGATCGTCGACGGTGGCAAGCTGCTCGAGCTCCACCCCCGCTGGGCGCGCAACCTGGTGACCGGCTTCGCCCGGCTCGAGGGCCGCGCGGTCGGGATCATCGCCAACCAGCCCAAGTACCTGGGCGGCGTGCTCGACGCGGCGTCGGCCCAGAAGGGCGCGCGCTTCGTGCGGATGTGCGACTCATTCGGCGTCCCGCTCGTGGTGCTGGTCGACACGCCGGGCTTCATGCCCGGGACCAAGCAGGAGGGCCTGGGCGTCATCCGCCACGGCGCCGAGCTGCTGCACGCCTTCGCCGGCGCCAGGGTGCCGCGGATGACCGTGGTCCTGCGCAAGGCCTACGGCGGCGCCTACATCACCATGAACTCGAAGGACCTGGGGGCGCATCTCACCTTCGCCTGGCCGGACGCTGAGCTCGGCGTGATGGGCGCGGGCCAGGCCGTGGCCATCACCCATCGGCGCCAGATCGCCGACGCCGAGGACCCGACGGCGGAGCGCACCCGGCTCGCCGACGAGTACGCCGGCGAGCACCTCATGGCGGCGACCGCCGCGCGCGAGGGGTTCGTCGACGAGCTCATCGCCCCGGCCGACACCCGCGCGCGGCTCGCCTGGAGCCTCGACGCGGTCTGCTCCTCCACCGAAAGGAACCGAGGCTGATGTTCTCCTCCCCCTTCGAGGCCCTCGAGGTCGGCACGCGGCACGTCTCCCGCGGCCGCACGATCACCGAGGCCGACGTCGTCGGCTTCGCCGCCCTGACCGGCGACCACCACCCGCAGCACACCGACGCGGCGTGGGCCGCCGAGAGCCCGTTCGGCGAGCGGATCGCCCACGGGATGCTCGTGCTCAGCTACGCGGCCGGCCTCGTCCCGCTCGACCCGGAGCGCGTGCTCGCCCTGCGGCGCGTGCGCGACGCGGTCTTCAAGCGCCCGGTGCACCTGGGCGACACGATCTGCGTCGAGACCCGGATCGCGGCGACCGACCCCGCCACGGGCGTGGTCACCTGCGCGTGGCTCGTGCGCAACCAGGCCGACCGGCTCGTCGCCCGCGCGACGGTCGACATCGTCTGGAAGCGGGAGCCCGGCGCCGCCGTCGAGGACGACGACCTCGCGCCCGTCGAGGCCTCGGGGCTCGTGCACGCCTTCTCGAGCGTGCCGCTGTGAGGGCCCGCGGCTGCTCCGTGCGGGTCGCTCGGCCGGGAAGGACGGTCCTCGCGTGAGCGGGCTCACCGGCCTCCTCGAGGGCAAGCGCCTGGTCGTCACCGGCGTCGTCACCCGCGACTCGATCGCCTTCCACGCCGCCACCCGCGCGCTCGAGCAGGGCGCGGAGATCGTCCTGACGAGCTTCGGTCGCGTCCGCCGCATGACCGTCCGCGCCGCCGCGCGCCTCCCGCAGGAGGTCGACGTCCTCGAGCTCGACGCCGGCTCGCAGGACGACTTCGCCGCGCTGACCGAGACGTTGCGCGACCGGTGGGGCACCGTCGATGGCGCCCTGCACGCGATCGCCTTCGCGCCGGAGGACGCCCTGGGCGGGCGGTTCCTGCAGACCCCGCCCGAGAGCGCGGCCGCGGCGTTCGCCACGAGCGCGTTCTCCTACAAGTCCCTGGCCGCCTCGCTGGCCCCCCTGATGGGCGAGGGCGGGGCGTTCGTGGGCATGGACTTCGACGCCTCGCGGGCCTGGCCCGTCTACGACTGGATGGGCGTCTCCAAGGCGGCGCTCGAGGCGGTCAACCGCTACGTCGCCCGCGACCTCGGCCCGCGCGGGATCCGCTCCAACCTGGTCAGCGCCGGGCCGCTCGGCACCGTCGCCGCGCGCGGGATCCCCGGCTTCGAGGACCTCGCCCAGGCGTGGCGCGACCAGGCGCCGCTCGGATGGGACACCGCCGACGCCGCCCCGGTGGCCGACGCCGTCTGCTTCCTGCTCTCCGACCTCTCGCGCGCCATGACGGGGCAGATCGTCCACGTCGACGGCGGCTTCAGCGCGATGGGCGCGGCCCCCGCCCGGGTCGCCGACGCCCAGGAAGCGCTCCTCCCGGCATGAACTGCGTCTTCCTGACCGGCGCCACCGGCTTCGTCGGCACCGAGACCCTCGCCCGGCTGCTCGAGCGCCCCGAGCGCGAGGTGGTGGCCCTCGTCCGCGCGCCGGACGCCGCGGGCGCCCGCGAGCGGCTGCTCGACGTCCTCGAGCGCCTCGGGCTCGAGGAGGAGGCCGGCCGGGTCCACGCCGTCGCCGGGGACGTCACCACCCCGGGCCTCGGCCTCACCGACGCCGAGCGCTACGCCCTCGCCGACCGCCTCGACGCCGTCGTGCACTGCGCCGCCTCGGTCTCCTTCTCGCTCGGGCTGCGGGAGTCGCGCGCGATCAACGTGGACGGTACCCGCCGCGTGGTCGAGCTCGCCCTCCAGGCACCGGGGCTCGAGCGCTTCGTCCACGTCTCGACCGCCTACGTGGCCGGCACCCGGCCGGGCTCCTTCGCCGAGGACGACCTCGACCACGGGCACGCGTTCCGCAACCCCTACGAGCAGTCCAAGTGGGAGGCCGAGTCCCTGGTGCGCCGGCATCGGGAGCTGCCGCTGACCGTCGTGCGGCCGAGCATCGTGGTCGGCGACTCCCAGACGGGCTGGACCTCGGCGTTCAACGTGCTCTACCACCCGCTGCAGGCCTACGCCCGCGGCCTGGTCGACACGATCCCGGCCGACCCCGACTCGATCGTGGACGTCGTCCCGGTCGACTACGTCGCCGACGGGATCCTCGCCGCGCTCGAGGCGCCCGAGCCGCCGGCCACGCTGGCCCTGGTGGCGGGGGAGCACGCCCCCCGGCTCGTCGAGCTCACCGACGCGGCGGCCCGCTACTTCGACCGGCCGCCGCCCGCGCTCGAGGGCGAGCCGCCCGACGGGCTCGAGGCGTTCCTGCCCTACTTCACGGTCGCCACCGCGTTCGACGACGCGAACGCCCGCGCCCTCGGCCTCCAGGCGCCGAGGATCGAGGAGTACTTCGACCGGCTCATGGACTTCGCGGTCGCGTCGCGCTGGGGCAAGCGCCCCGCCGCGCGACCGTCGGTCACAGCCCGTACTTCTCCAGCAGCTTGAGCCACAGCTCCGAGCGGGTGGGGAAGCTCGGGACGGCGTGCCACAGCCGCTCGAGCGGGACCTCGGCGACCACCGCGATCGTCGCGGCGTGCAGGAACTCGGCGACTTCGGCGCCCACAAAGGTGGCGCCGACGATCACGCGGCGGTCCTCGTCGATGACGAACTGGGTCTGCCCCGGCGCGTCGTTGCCGAAGAACGACCCGCCGGCGTTCCCGCTCGTGGCCACGTCGACGGCGCGGACGTTGAGGCCCTTGGCCTGCGCGTCGCGCAGGGTGTAGCCGACCGCGGCGACCTGCGGGTCGGAGAAGACGACGCGCGGCGGCGGCGTGCCGTCGGCGATCGGGTGCAGGTGGACGTCCTTGCCGAGGATCGCGTCGGCGGCGATCCGGCCCTGGTACTTGCCCATGTGGGTGAGCAGCGCGTGGCCGATGACGTCGCCGATCGCGTAGAGCCAGCCGTCGGCGCCGCGCACGCGGCACTGGTCGTCGACCTCGAGCAGGCCGCCGGCCTCGAGGCCCACCGTCTCGAGCCCGATCGCGTCCGTGTTCGGCGTGCGCCCGAGGGCGGCGACGATGCGGTCGCACTGCACCTCGGAGCCGTCGTCGAGCACGGCGGTCACCCCGCCCGCCTCGCCGGTGCGCCCGCGGACCTCGGCGAGCTTGCGGCCCGTGCGGATGTCCACCCCGATCTCCGTCAGCGCGTCGGTGACGATCTCGCAGGCGAAGACCTCCTCCTGCGGGAGGATGTGGCGCTCGCCCTCGACGAGGGTCACGTGCGAGCCGAGGGTCGTCCACGCGTGGGCCATCTCCGTGCCGACCACGCCGCCGCCGATCATCACGAGCCCGCGCGGGACCTCCTTGGCGGTGGTGACCTCGCGGTTCGTCCACGGGTCGGACTCGGCGAGGCCGGGGATCGGGGGCAGCGAGGCGCGCGAGCCGGTGGCGACGACGACCGCCTTGGCCGCCTCGAGCGTCTCGCCCGACTCGAGGACGAGGCGGCGCTCGCCGTCGAGCGCGCCGCGAGAGCGGTACAGCGCGATCGACTTCTCCTCGAGCCAGGGCAGCATCCCGGAGTCGTCGAGGTCGTGAATGATCTCGTCGCGGCGGTCGAGGACGGCCTGCGCGTCGATCGTGCCGGTGATCGCCTGGGTGGCGCCGGGGATCCGGCGGGCCTCGGCGAGCAGCTCCGCGGGCCGCAGCAGGGCCTTGGACGGCATGCACGCCCAAAAGGAGCACTCGCCGCCGACGAGCTGGCTCTCGACGATCGCCACCCGCTCGCCTGCCTCCGCGAGACGCCCGGCGATCACCTCGCCGGCCGGGCCGGCGCCAAGCACGATCACATCGAAGGAGTCCATAGGCTGACAGTAGCCAAGGGCCGCCCGGCGTCCTTACGACCTCGTGAACCCGGCGCGGATCGGTTGTGGCGCAGGCGCGCGGGCCCCATGATCTGAGGATCGGAACGGCGGACGGCCACGTGCGGGGGAGGGTCC
>CALMNS010000406.1 GCA_937871635.1 uncultured Solirubrobacter sp. | reverse complement strand
CGGGCGGCCGAGCCGAGCAGACGGGGGGGACCACGATCTGCCGCTCGGGCGCCCGCAGGGCGCAGGGCATCAGCCGGTGGGCGGGGAGCGGGACGCCGAGGCCGACGGAGCGGTCGACCCCCACCTTCGCCCCGGCGAGCTCCTCGAGCGGCTCGCGCCAGACGTCGAGCACCGTCTCGGCGCCGATCAGGGCGTCGCGCAGCGCGGCGGCCTGCTCGGCGTAGAGCCGCTCGGCGTCCTCCCGGTCCTCGGCCTCGGCGAGGTCGAGGTCGCACGGCACCCGCAGGAGCTCGTCCGCGCCGACCGACGAGCCGGCGCCGCGCCCGCCGGGCGCCACGTAGGTCTGGATCGTCCCCAGGTCGCGCCGGCCGTGGAAGACGATGGTGACCGTGCGCGACAGCGGCAGCCCCGAGACCCGCAGCGCGACGGCGGCCGACGCGTCCGGCTCGATCAGCGCGCGGCGGAGCAGGTCGTCGGCGTCGTCGGCGCCCATGGGACAGTATGGCCCATCCGGCGGCGCGACTCGACCGACCGCCGGGCGGAACTCCTGGGGCGGCGGTTCTCCCCCCGGTCCAGGGGGTAAGGTCCGCGCCAATGGGCGCCATCTACAAGCCGTTCGGCATCATCATGGGCCTGCTCGCGGGGCAGATCGCCAAGAAGATCTTCAACTGGGTGTGGACGAAGATCGACGACGAGGAGCCGCCGGACGCGACCGTCAAGGAGACGAACTGGCCCAAGCTGCTCGTCGCCGCCGCGGTCCAGGGCGTGATCCTGCGCACGGTGCGGGTGATCGTCGACCGCAACGGCGCGCAGGGCTGGGAGTACCTGACCGGGGTCTGGCCCGGCAAGGAGCGGGCGGACCCAGAGAAGTAGGGCTTCGCCCTCTTTAGCTAGCCGCCGCCGCGGAGAAGGAAGCCGCGCTCGGCGAGGGTGGCCAGCGCGTCCTCGAAGCCGGCGAAGTCGCGCGCCAGCAGCAGGTCGATCGGCCGCCCGGCCGGCCCCTCGCGCCGCACCCAGCGCCGGAGCACGGGCGCGCCTGCGCGCTCCTCGGCCTCGGCGAGCAGGGCGCGCAGGATCGGCAGCTCGGGCTTGTCGTCGAGGTCGCCGGCGACCACGGCGAGGGGGTCGGCGTCCAGGACGGCGAGGAGCTCGTCGTCGGAGAGGCCGAGCAGCTCGGCGAGCTCGGCGGCCGCGCTTCCCGCCCCGCCGGGGCCGATCCCGGCCCCGCTCAGAAGAGCTGGTTCTCCCCGCCGAAGACCTCGGACACCGAGTCGTCGGTGAAGATCCGGCGGATCGAGTCGGTGAGCAGGTCGGCGCACGAGAGCACCTGGATCTTCTCCGGCGCCCCGCGCTTGATCGGGATGGTGTCCGTCACGACGATCTGCTCGAACGGGGAGGCGGCCAGGTTGGCGTAGGCGTTGCCGGAGAAGACCCCGTGCGTGGCGGCGGCGAACACCCGGGCGGCGCCCTCGTCCATCACGGTCTGGGCGGCGGCCATCAGGGTGCCGGCGGTGCCGATCATGTCGTCGACGAGGATCGCGGTGCGGCCCTGGACGTCGCCGATCACGTAGCCGATCTCGGCGACCTGCTGGGCGGGGCGCTCCTTGTTGAGGATGGCCAGCTCGGCGCCGATCTTCGACGCGAAGTTCTTGGCCAGCTTCACCCGCCCCGCGTCCGGCGAGACGACCACCATGTCCTCGAGCTGCTGGTCGATGAAGTACTGGGTGAGCATGAACAGCGCGGTCATGTGGTCCACGGGCTTCTGGAAGAAGCCCTGGATCTGGCCCGCGTGGAGGTCCATGGTCAGGACCCGGTCCGCCCCCGCCGTCTCGATCGCGCGCGCCACCAGCCGGGCGGAGATCGGCTCGCGCGGCGCGGACTTCTTGTCCTGGCGGGAGTAGCCGAACCAGGGCGTGACCGCGATGACGCGGTGCGCGGAGGCGCCGACCGCCGCGTCGATCATCAGCAGAAGCTCCATCAGGGCGTCGTTCGGGGTGATGCCCGTCTCCGGGTTGGCGCAGGTCGGCTGGACGATGAAGACGTCCGCGCCGCGGATCGACTCCTCGTAGCGGCAGTAGACCTCGCCGTCGGCGAACGTCTTGAGCGTCACGCCGCCGAGCTCGACGTTGAGCTTGCCGGCGATCCGGTGGGCCAGCGCTGGGTTCGCGCGGCCCGAGAAGACCATCAGGGACTTCTCGGAGCCCAGGGTCAGAACGGACGACGCGGCGGGCGACTGGTCCAGCGCGCTCACGAGCGGGAGTGTACGCGCGCCGGGCGACGCCACCGTCGAGGCCACCTCGGAGGTGATCTCGGAGGTCATCTCGGAGGTCATCTCAGTCTCCGCGCTCGGCGCGGACGCCGGTGGGCGGGTCGGCGGCGCCCGCCTCGCGCCGCTCGGCGTAGCCCGGGCGGTTGACCTGCCGCGCACGGGCGATGCCCAGGGCCCCGGGCGGGACGTCCTCGGTGATCGTCGAGCCCGCCCCGGTGTAGGCCCGGTCGCCGACCGTCACCGGCGCGACGAACACGGTGTTGCTGCTCGTCCGGACGTTCGCGCCGATCGTCGTGCGGTGCTTGCGGCGGCCGTCGTAGTTCGCCGTGATGTTGCCCGCGCCGATGTTCGTCTGCGGGCCGACGTCGGCGTCCCCGATGTAGGAGAGGTGGGGCACCTTGGTCTCCGCCCCGATGCGCGAGTTCTTGATCTCGACGAAGGTCCCCGCCTTGGCCCGCTCGGCGAGCTCCGCGCCCGGCCGCAGGTAGGCGAACGGGCCGACGCTGGCGCCGTCGGCGACCTGCGCCTCGACCAGGTAGGAGTGCGGCACGGTCACCCCGTCGCCGAGCCGCGTGTCGACGAGGGTGGTCAACGGCCCCACGACGCACCCCTCCCCGACCGTCGTCTCGCCGCGCAGGAAGGACGACGGCTCGATCGTCGTGTCCTGGCCGATGCGGACCCCCGCGTCGATCAGGGTCGAGCCCGGGTCCACCACGGTCACCCCCGCGCGGGCGTGGGCGGCGTGGATGCGCCCCTGGGCGAGCGCCCGGATCGCGGCGAGGTCGACGCGGTCGTTGACGCCGAGGGTGAGCGCCGCGTCCTCGACGAGGTGGGCGCGGACCTCGCGCCCACCGGCCCGCAGGACGGGCAGGGCGTCGGGCAGGTAGTACTCGCCCTGGGCGTTGGCCGGCTCGACGCGCTCGAGGGCCTCGAGCAGCGCGCCCCCGTCGAAGGCGTAGACCCCCGTGTTGACCTCGCGGAGCGCCAGCTCGTCCGGCGTGGCGTCGCCGGCGACCTTCGTCTCCACGATCCGCGCGACCGACCCGTCGGACGCCCGCACGACCCGCCCGTAGCCGGCCGGATCGTCGAGCTCCATCGTCGCCACGGTGGCCCCGGCCCCGTCGTGGGCGTCGACCAGCGCGGCGATGGTCGCCGGGGCGATCAGCGGGACGTCGCCCATCAGGACGACCACCGGGGCGCCCGGGTCGACGTGCTCCGCCGCCGCGCGCACTGCGTCGCCCGTCCCGCGGGGCTCGGCCTGGACGGCCACCTCCACCCCCTCGGGCAGCACCTCGGCCAGCCGCCGCGTCGGGTTGTCGACGACCACCACCTTCGCCGCCCCGGCCTCGAGCGCGGCCAGCACCGGCCACAGGATCAACGGTCGCCCGCACAACGGATGGAGCACCTTCGGCGTCCGCGACCGCATCCGGGTCCCCTCCCCGGCGGCGAGGATCACGACGGTCGGCGCGCTCACCGGGGCATCGTAGAGGAGCGTGGAGGCGCTCAGGCGGCGTCCTCCCTCCGCTCGAGCTCGTAGACGCGGCGCCACTTCCGCACCGCATTGCCGGAGAGGCCGAAGCGCCGGCCGACCGCCTCGTACCCCACGGACTCGATCTCGGCGATCAGCTCGTCGTACGGCGGCCGCTCCGCCCGCCGGAGCTCCGGCCGCGGCTGGTAGCCGCGGACCCGCCGGGATCCGCAGGCGAGCGAGCAGTAGCGCTGCGACTCGTACTTCGGTTCGAACTCACCGGCGCAGAGGAGGCAGGGCCGCGGGGGGAACCGACGGCGCAGCTGCTTGCCGCAGTGCGTCTCGAGCGTCGCATTGCAGTTCGGGCAGACGATCCGCAGGTTCTCCAGGCGGTGGTCGTCGTGCACGCCGTTGACGTGGTCGAGGATGAGCGACATCCGGCGCCCGCGCCACTCCTCGCCTTGACCGCAGAGCTCGCAGCGGCCCTCCTTGACCCCTTCTTCGAGCAGCCGCCGCTTGAGATGGCCGCGGCTGTAGCCCGAGCCCTCGACCAGGATGGCCTCAAGCGGCGTCACCCGGCGGGGTCCGCGCGAGCTCGCGTAGGGATCGAAGTGATCGGTCGAGATCCCCCAGCGCTCGGTGTACTTGCGGGCGGTCCGGTGATTGCCGCCGGCGGCCCGCATCCCCAGGCGCCGCAGCGTCTCGGCGAACGACCGGGAGGAGGCGACCGCCGCTCGCAGCTCCGTCTCCGTGAAGGTGACCAACGGCCGTCCCATTCATGCGAACATTAGTTCGTGTCCCGGACGGAACGGTGGTACGATTGCGGCGCGCTGGGGAGTGGTGTAGCTGGCGTGCACGGGGCACTTTGGATGCCCAGGCCCGGGTTCAAGTCCTGGCTCCCCAACTGGTCAGATCCGCACCTCCGGCCCCCGCGCTACGCTCCCGCTCCCTTGCTCGGTGCCCGGCTTCTCGCGGTGGGTCTGCTCGCCCTCCTGCTGCTCGCGGCGCCCGCGCGGGCGGCCGATCCGACGCTCCCGCTCACTGAGGTCCGGTCAGGCATGAAGTGCTCTGCCCTCTCGGTGATCCGGGGGGTCGAGCCGGTGGCCTTCGACGTCGAGGTGCTCGACGTCATCGAGGGCGAGCCGGCCTCGGACGGCCCGCGGATCCTGATCTCCGTCTCCGGGCCGGCGATCGACGCGACGGGCCTCGGGCCCGGGTTCTCGGGCTCGCCGATCTACTGCCCCGACGCCCAGGGCCGGCCGGCCAACGCCGGGGCGATCTCCGAGTCGGTCGGCGAGTACGGCGGCAAGGTCGGCCTGGCCACGCCGATCGAGGCCATACTCGGCAACCCGCCCGACG
>CALMNS010000405.1 GCA_937871635.1 uncultured Solirubrobacter sp. | reverse complement strand
GTGCCCCACACCTCGCCGGCGACGACGACGGGCACCGCGACGAAGCTCCCGTATCCGAGGCGCGCGACGTGCGAGGCGGCGCCGTCGTCGTAGGCGTCGACCCGGACGGGGGCCTGGGAGGCCCGCAGACGGGCGTGCTCGCTGCCGGCGCGGACCTCCAGCGACGTGCCGACCGGGACGACGGGCGCGTCCGGCGTGGTCCAGACGCCGACCACGGTGACCCGGTCGTCCGGGTCGAACCGCATCACGGTGGTGCCGTCGGCGCCGAGGAGCGCGCCGAGGCGGACGGCGGCCAGCTCGAAGGTGCGCTCGAGCGGCGCCTCGGAGGCGATCGCGGTGGCCACCGCCCCGAGTGCCTCCTCCCGCTGAGCGGCGCCCTCGGCCGCCGCCCGGGCCGTCCGCATCGCCGCGCTGGCGGCCACGATGACCTGCCCGGCGCTGAGGAGGATGAGCGCGTCGAGCCCCGCCTGCAGTGGCCGACCCTCGCCAGGGGCGACGAAGACCACGAGCGGCAGGCAGGTGGTCGCCGCCGTGGACAGGGCCGCCGCCGTCGCGAGCCGGGGCGGGAAGAAGTAGGCGGCGTAGACGAGGACGAAGAGCGCCTGCAGGCGGACGGGCGAGTTCTCGCCTCCGGTGATGACCGTTCCGAGCAGCGCGAGGGCGAGCCCGGTGAACGTCCCGGCCACGAGCGGCCAGGCGGGCCAGCGCTTCCACGGGACGAGCCAGAAGCACGCGAGCCCCCAGGCGCCCCCGAGGAGCGAGAGGACGAGGAAGACGCCGTGCAGCCGCTCGACCGCGTCGGTGGCGGTCACGAGGGTCGTGCCGATCAGGCACGCCGCCAGGTACAGGATCCCGCCGACGCGCCCGGCCAGCCTGCGCTCCCGTGGGTCGGGCAGGGGGTCGGACGCGGCGAGGAAGGCGGGGGCCCGTGCCATCGCCACGGTCATCGGCTCGCGCGCCGTCGGCTGCACTCCGCCGATGAACCTGACGCCCGCGTCAACTTCGCGCTAGCCTGTGGGCGATGACCCCACTCCCCAAGGTGTGCGTGATCGGGGCGGGGTCTTCGGGCATCGCCGCGATCAAGGCCCTGCACTTCCACGGCTTCGACGTCCAGGCCTACGAGGCGTCGGACCGCGTCGGGGGCAACTGGGTCTGGCGCAACAAGAACGGGATGAGCTCGTCCTACCGCTCCCTGCACATCAACACGAGCCGCGAGCGGATGGAGTACTCGGACTTCCCGATGCCGAAGTCCTATCCCGACTTCCCGCACCACACCCACATCGCGCGCTACTTCGACGACTACGTCGAGCACTTCGGCATCCGCGACCGGATCGCGTTCGAGACGCGGGTCGAGCACGCCGGCCGGCGCCCGGAGGACGGGACGTGGGAGGTGGCGCTCGAGGGCGGCGGCACGGAGCGCTACGACGCGCTGCTGGTGGCCAACGGGCACCACTGGGACAAGCGGATGCCCGAGCCGGCGTTCCCCGGCGCGGAGGCCTTCACCGGCCTGCAGCTGCACTCCCACGACTACACGGGGGAGGACCCGAACTTCTTCCGCGACCAGCGGGTGGTGGTGCTCGGGATGGGCAACTCGGCGATGGACATCGCCGTCGAGGCCTCCTTCTCGGCGGAGACGACCTACCTCGCCGCCCGGCGCGGCGCCCACATCCTCCCCAAGTACCTGTTCGGCAAGCCCACCGACCAGTTCGGCGGGTCGGCGAAGATCCCGTTCGAGGTCCGCCGCAAGCTCTTCGAGGGGATGCTCAAGCTCTACTCGGGCGACATGGAGCGCTACGGGCTGCCGAAGCCCGACCACCGCTTCGGCGACGCGCACCCCACGGTCTCCAACGACATCCTCTCCCGGGTCGCCCACGGCGAGGTGGTGCCCAAGCCGAACATCGCCCGGCTCGACGGGGACCGCGTGATCTTCGCCGACGGGACGAGCGTCGAGGCCGACATCGTCGTCTACTGCACGGGCTACAAGGTCACCTTCCCCTTCTTCGACGAGGACCTCATCGCGGCGCCCGACAACGAGCTGCCGCTCTACCGCCGGGTCTTCCATCCGGAGATCGAGAACGTGTTCTTCGTCGGGCTGCTGCAGCCGCTCGGGGCGGTCATGCCGATCGCCGAGGCCCAGTCGGCCTGGCTGTGCGACCACCTGGCCGGCCGCTACGCGCTGCCGCCGCGGCCGGCGATGCTGGCCGACATCGCCGCCGACCGCCGGCGGATGGCCAAGCGCTACGTGGCCTCCAAGCGGCACACGATGCAGGTCGACTTCGACGACTACATGGTCGCCGTCGCGAAGGAGCGGGTCGCGGGCCAGAAGCGGGCGGCGGCGGCCGGCAACCCGCTGCCGGTGCCGCCACGGGCGG
>CALMNS010000404.1 GCA_937871635.1 uncultured Solirubrobacter sp. | reverse complement strand
CCCCGCCCGAGCCGGTCGATCCCGCCGCCCGGCCCGGCGGCCGCGGTCGCCACGCGCAGGAGACCGCGATCCGCCCCGAGCGCTTCGCCCGCCTGGTCACCCTCGCCTCCGTGCTCATCGAGGCCGGGCGCTCGGGCGAGGAGCTGCGCGCCGCCGACGTCTGCGAGCAGCTGCAGATGTCCGAGGCCGAGCTGCGCGAGGACGTCTCCGTGCTCAACGTCGTGAACTTCGGCGGGGGCGCCTACGTGCTCTACGCCGAGGTCCTCGACGACGGCACCATCGAGGTCGACCCCGAGCCCTACGCCGACACCTTCGACCGCCCCGCGCGCCTGCTGCCGATCGAGGCCAAGGCCCTGGTCGCCGCCATCGACCTGCTCGGCGAGCACGTGCCGGCGGGCTCGCTCAGCTCCGCGCGGGAGAAGATCGTCGCCGCGCTGGGCGAGGACCCGGTGACCGAGGGCCTGCAGATCACGAGCGCGGAGGGCGACGACCCCGTGCTCGCCCGGGTCATCGCGGGCGCGATCTCCGAGCGCCGGGTCCTCGAGCTCGAGTACTACGCGGCCAACGAGGACCAGTTCTCCGAGCGCCGGCTCGAGCCCTACGGCCTGATCAACTCCGCCCAGGGCTGGTACGTCGCCGCGTGGGACCTCATGCGCGAGGACACGCGCCACTTCCGGCTGGACCGCATCAAGCGCGCGACCGTCCTCGACGAGACCTACGAGCCCCGGCCGGACCTCGACCCGGTGGCCGACATCGAAGGCTGGCCCCGCACGGGCGAGGTGCCCGCCTCCCGGCTCGCCCACGTCTGGATCTCCCCCGAGCAGGCCCGCTGGGCCCGCGAGGACCGGACCGTCCTCTCCGAGCTCCCCGACGGCGCGGTCGTCGTCGAGTGGGCGTTCAAGGGCGTCGACTTCCTCGTCCGCGAGGTGCTCCGCGAGGCCGGCGACGCGGCCGTGCTCGAGCCCGCCGACGCCCGCGAGGCGGTGCGCACCGCCGCCGAGCGGCTGCTGGTCGCCCAGGCCGAGACGGCCTAGCGGCCGCCCTCGCGCCGGCGCCCGGCGGCGCCTACCTCGACGGCACCTTCGGTGG
>CALMNS010000403.1 GCA_937871635.1 uncultured Solirubrobacter sp. | reverse complement strand
GGCCCGGGGCCCGCGGACGCCGCCCGGAAGGCGGCGTGGCGCGCGGGATCGCGCCCGGCGTAGGCGCGACGTAGAGCGCGCCATCTCACACGTCCGTACCTCGATTGCCAGCTATTCTCCCGCCCGGTAACGCCATGCCCGCTCCCCCTCGCCGACAGCCCCCCAAGAGCAAGTACACCGCCGACCGGAACATCCCCGGCGCGTTCGAGGGCGAGACGGTCACCCGCCGCCGGTTCATGACCCTGGGCGCGCACACGGCGGGCGCGGTCGCCGCCTCTGCGTTCGCCCTCCCCGCGCTCGGCTTCGCCGCCGGCTCGGCGATCTTCGAGCGCCCGAAGGTGCGCTGGGAGGCCGTCGGTGTCCCGGACGAGTTCCCGGACGCGTCCTACGTCCCCAAGGTGATCACCACGGTCGCGGGCGTCGGCGAGGTCGGCAAGACCACCGTGTACATCCGCCGGTACAACCCGGACATCGACACCGAGGAGCCCGCCGGCGCGCCGTTCGTCGTGCTCTCCACCCGCTGCATGCACCTCGGCTGCCCCGTCCGCTACACGGAGGCCGCCCAGCGCTTCATCTGCCCCTGCCACGGCGGCGTCTACGACTTCGAGGGCAAGGTCGACGGCGGCCCGCCCGTGCGGCCGCTGGACCGCTTCTACACCCGCATCCGCAACGGCCAGCTCGAGATCGGCCCGCGCTACTCCGTCAACGGCGCCCTCAAGCGCTTCCCCTCCTACCGCGATCCCGGGCAGGACCTCGACGGGATCGGCCAGTACCTGTACCCCGGCCGCTTCTCCACCCCGAAGCTCGACTCCTAGGTCTAGGTCCCCACATGGCAAAGCTCAAGCTCCCCGCTCCTCCGCTTCCGGCCGCGTTGCAGCCCAAGCCCAAGCGTCCCGGTACCGCGGAGCGCGTGGGTCCGGTCGAGCAGGTCAAGGAAGGGGCGATCTCGGCGGTCGACTGGGTCGACGAGCGGACGTCGGTGACCGGCGCGGCGCGCTGGATGATGTTCCGCAAGGTCCCCAAGGGGACCAACTGGTTCTACACGCTGGGCTCCTCGACGCTGTTCGCGTTCCTCTCCCAGGCCACCACGGGCGTGTTCCTGGCGATGTACTACGACCCGTCGGCGACGCGCGCGTACGAGTCGACGCGGTACCTGACCAACGAGGTGTTCCTCGGCGAGTTCGTCCGCGGAATGCACCGCTGGGGCTCGTCGGTGATGGTCGTCCTGCTCTTCTTGCACATGGGGCGGGTCTTCTTCTTCGGCGCGTACAAGTACCCGCGCGAGCTCAACTGGATCATCGGCGTCATCCTCCTCGTCCTGACGATGACGATGTCGTTCACGGGCTACCTGCTGCCGTTCGACCAGCGCTCCTACTGGGCGACCATCGTGGGCGTGAACATCAACGGCACGGGTCCGATCGTCGGTCCGTTCATGTCGGACTTCCTGCGCGGCGGCGCGGAGTTCGGGCAGACGACCCTGTCGCGGTTCTACGCCATCCACATGCTCCTCGTGCCCGGGGCGCTGGCCGCCCTGATCGGCGCACACCTGTATCTCGTCGCCAAGCTGGGCACCACGGCGCCGCCGTGGCTCAAGGCGAACGAGCCGCAGGAGTTCAACCGAGAGCGCGTGTGAGATGAACCAGCGCGAGAAGGAGCAGTACCTCCGCGAGTACTCGATCCTCAAGTCGCAGGGCAAGCCGTTCTTCCCGTACGCGGTGGCCAAGGACGGGGCGATGGCCGTGGTCACGATGATCTCGATCATCGTCATGGCGATCGTCTTCGGGGCCGAGCTCGGCCCCAAGGCGGACCCGACGACGACCACCTACGTGCCCCGGCCGGAGTGGTACTTCTTCTTCCTCTTCGAGCTGCTGCGGGTGATCAAGCCGGCGATCCTCACCCCGCTGGCCACGATCGGCGTGCCGACGATCTGCCTTGTGCTCCTCGTCCTGCTGCCCTTCTACGACCGCAACGCCGAGCGGCGCCCGGAGCGGCGTCCGGTGGCCACGACGGCCGGCATCCTCACCATCGTCGCGATCGGCTACCTCACCTACCTGGGCGCGGCGGCCGGCTCGCCGAACGAGATCGACATGAAGGTGCAGCCGCAGTACGAGGCGGGCAAGCTGGTGGTCGCGCAGTCGGGCTGCCTGGCCTGCCACAAGATCGGCGAGAACGGCGGGCAGATCGGCCCGAACCTCACCGACATCGCCGACAAGCTCCCGAAGGCGGCCATCCGCCGGACGCTGGACAACCCGACGGCGCCGATGCCGTCCTTCGCCGACCTCGACGAGGGGAAGAAGACCGCCATGGTCGACTTCCTCGCCACGCTGACCGGCGAGCCCCAGGTCGTCGACGGGGAGTAGGCCGTGGCACACGGCACCCACCCACCCGCGGCGGCCGGGCGGGCGGGCACGCTGCCGGAGGGGCAGGTCCAGGCGATGTTCGACCGCATCGCCGGCCCGTACGACCGGATGAACTCGGTGATGACGGCCGGGCTGCACCACCGGTGGCGGTCGCGGGCCGCCGACCTGGCGGGCGTCGGGCCGGGCGCCCGGGTCCTCGACGTGGCCACGGGGACCGGTGACCTGGCCATCGAGCTCGCCGCGCGCGTGGCGCCGGGCGGGGAGGTGGTCGGCTCGGACTTCTCGAGCGGGATGCTCGACCGGGCGCGCGAGAAGGCGGGAGGGGTGCGGTGGGAGCTCGGCAACGCCCTCGCGCTGCCCTACGCCGACGGGGAGTTCGACGCCGCGACGGTGGGCTTCGGGGCGCGCAACTTCTCCGACCTGCCCCAGGGGCTCGCGGAGATGGCGCGGGTCGTGCGGCCGGGCGGGCGGGTCGTGGTGCTCGAGATCACCACCCCGACCACGCCGCCGCTCTCGACCTTCTTCTCGCTGTGGTTCGACCGGATCGTGCCGCTGGCCGGGCGCCTGGCCGGCGACGCCGACGCCTACACCTACCTGCCGAGCTCGGTCAAGCGCTTCCCGGGCCCGGCGGAGCTCGGCGCCCTCCTCAGCGGAGTGGGCCTCGACGACGTCCGCTGGATCCTGACCGCGGGCGGGATCATCGCCCTGCACTCCGGCACCGTCGGGCGCGGCTGATGGCCTCCGCGGAGGCCGTCGCGGCGGTCATCGAGGCCGGCGGCGCGCACGTCCCGGAGCTGATGGAGCGGCTCGAGGCGCGGCTCGCCGCGCTCGCCGCCTCGCACGGGCCGGTCC
>CALMNS010000402.1 GCA_937871635.1 uncultured Solirubrobacter sp. | reverse complement strand
GCGCGTCGCCTGGACGGGCCGCCTCGAGCACTCAGAGCTAGCCGACCTCCTGCCCGCCGCGGAGGCGACGGTCATGCCGAGCACCTTCCCCGAGGCGTTCGGGATGGTGGCCGCCGAGGCCGCGGCGTGCGGCTCCTTCCCGGTCGTCGCCCGGCACTCGGGGCTCGCCGAGGTCGCCGTGGCGCTCGGCGACGCCGTCCCGGCCGCGGCGCGGCCCTGGCTGGCGTTCGACCCGGGCCCGCGGGCCGTCCCCGACCTCGCCGCCGCGCTGACGGGCTGGCTGACCGCCCCGGCGGCGCTGCGGGCCGAGACCCGCGAGGCGATCGTCGCGACGACCCGCGAGCGCTACTCGTGGGACGGCGTGGCCCGATCGGTGGTCGCCGCCGCCCGCGGCGAGCTGGCGTCGCTGCCGTCGCCCTGATCCATTACGATCCCGCCCATGTTCGCGAGGCACTGGAGGCGGCTCGTGCCGCTCGCGACATCCGCCGTCCTGCTGGTGGGCGTCTCGGGCTGCCAGCTCGTCGACGACGGCGACAACCTGGTGGCCGGCAAGCAGGTCTTCGTCCAGAAGTGCGGCTCGTGCCACACGCTCAACCGCGCGGAGACGACCGGCGTCACCGGGCCGAACCTCGACGAGGCCTTCCAGCAGGCCCGCCGGGACGGCCTGGGCGAGTCGACCTTCGTGGGGCTGGTCAAGACGCAGATCCACAACCCCGCCCGCGGCGCCCAGGTCGACCCCAGGACGGGCAAGCGCCTCTCCGAGATGCCCGACTCCAAGGAGCTCGACATCTCCGACGAGCAGGCGCGCGACGTCGCCGCCTACGTGGGCAGCGTGGTCGCCGAGCCGGGGGAGGACCGCGGGCTGCTGGCCACCGTGGGAGTCAAGCGCTCGACGGAGATCGCCAAGGCCGAGGGCGGCACGGTGGACATCCCGGCCGACCCGACCGGCGCGCTCGCCTACGCCTTCGGCGGCGCCGAGGCCGAGCCCGGCGACCTCACGCTCACCTCGCCGAACGAGTCGGCCATCGACCACAACATCGCCGTCGAGGGCAACGGTGTCGACGAGGTGGGCCCGGTGGTCAAGGACGGGGGCGTCTCGAGGATCTCCTTCGACGCCGCGCCCGGCGAGTACACGTTCTACTGCTCCGTGCCCGGCCACCGCGAGGGCGGCATGCTGGGCAAGCTCACCGTCAAGCGGTAGTCCGCCGCGGGGCGTGGGTCCCGCGCGCCCGGTCCTCGTCCCCCGCCGCGCGGAGGAAGAAGAAGGTCAGCGCGAAGAGCATGATCGCCACGTCGAGCCCGACCATCAGGCCGCCGGCGAGCTGCTGGTCGGCCACCGCCGAGAGGCCGAACCCTCGCTCGCCGCTCCCGTAGACGTCCGCGTAGAGCGGCTGGCGGACGATCACGAAGCCCATCCCGAGGAACATCCCGACGAGCCGCGCGCCGAGGATGTGGCCGATCTTCCACAGCTCGCCGCCCAGGCGCCGCCGCTTGGGCTCGAGCGCCGACCACCAGACGAGCACCCCGATCCCCACGAAGCTCCCGTGCTGCAGGGCGTGCACGAGGTCGGACTCCACCGCCGCGGTGAAGGCGAAGTCGAAGTGCCAGAAGTAAAGGACGACGGCGTAGACGGCGATGGCCACGAGCGGCCGGCGCAGCGTGCGGAACGCCGAGCGCAGGCGGCGACGGCGGGCGAGGACGACGAGCGCGGGGCGGGGGAGGAGGAAGGCGAGCACCGGGTTGCGCGCGCCGGCGAGGAGCAGCGGGGCGCCGAGGTCGGCGATGAGCAGGTGCTCGGCCATGTGGGCGGAGAGGAGCTCGCCGCCCAACCGGTCGAGCGGGGTGAGGAAGGCGACGAGCCACAGGGCGATCCCGGCGTGCCAGAGCGCGATCTGCCCGCGCGGGACCCGCACGCCGCGGCGCGCGAGGATGCGCAGGGCCCGCACGTAGAGGAGCTCGGCGGCCGCCAGCGAGACGAGGACGGCCATCCGGTTACTGGCCCCCTCCACGAATACGCCGCGGCTTCGGCGGCGCCTGGGCGCGCCTGACGGCCGCCGCTGCCCGCCCGCGTACCTCCGGTATGCAGCCGGGCAGCGGCGACCGCCAGTCACGCCCAGTCACGAGCCGAAACCGGGCCGTATTGCCGGACGGAACCACTAGACCGCGCGGATCAGCAGGACCAGGCCGATCACCACGGCGGCCACCACGACCACCCAGAGGAGGAACCGGAACGCCTCCGCCTCTGAGCGGAGGGGGTTCATCATGACTCGATCCGCGTCCTGCCGTTCGTGGTCAGCACGTCCGACGCATCCTTGCCGTTCGCCGTCCTGCCGGTTGTTGTCAGCACGTGCGAAGCACGTCGCTAGATGATGTAGATCGTCGTGTAGACGATGACCCACATGACGTCGACGAAGTGCCAGTAGATCCCGGGCACCTCGACGCCGCGGTGCTCCTCCGGCGTGAAGTGCCCGCGGAAGGCCCGGAGGGTCGTGAACGCCAGGAGCGTGAGGCCGATGAAGACGTGGGCGCCGTGCAGTCCGGTCAGCCCGTAGAAGATCGAGCCCTGGGCGTGGTCTTGCGGCGCGAAGCCGATGTGGACGTACTCGTTGACCTGGATGAACAGGAAGGTGGCGCCGAGCAGGAGGGTGGTGGTGATGCCGGCCTGCAGACCGAAGCGGTTGCCCTTCTTGGCCGACTCGAGCGCCCAGTGCACGGTGACCGACGACGACAGCAGGATCGCCGTGTTGACGCCCGCGATGAGCTTCGGGAGCTCGGTGCCCTGCGCGGGCCACTCCGCCCCGTTGACCACCCGGATGAAGAAGTAGGCCGTGAAGAAGGCCCCGAACACCATGATCTCCGAGATGATGAAGAGCAGCATCCCCAGCAGCTGGGGCTCGACCCGCGAGGAGCGGTTGGCCGGCGGCGGCCCGTGATGGTGCTCGACGGCGGCGGCCGACGCCACTAGTGGCTCCGCCCGATCGCGAGCCGGAATCGGGCCGTAGTTCCGGACGGAACCACTAGGCCTCCACCGGGTCCACCGGCGCGCCGGCACTCGACTCGACGTGCTCGACCGGCTTGCCCGTCGCCTTGGCCACCTTCTCGATCAGACCTCGCTTCGTCCACTCTGAGCGGTTCTCGGGCAGCGTGGAGATGACGATCTCCGAGATGTGGAAGGAGTCCATGGCGTTCATGGTCGCCGCGTAGGGGTCGGAGTGGGCGATCATCCCGGCGGCGACGATGTCGTCCTCGGCCAGCGAGTCCAAGAGCTCACGCAGCCGGGCGCGCGCCGCGGCCGAGGCGCCGCCCTCGCCGCCCATCTGGGGCACCGCGACGATGAACCGGCGCGGTCCCTCGGCGGCCTTCGCCTTGAGCCGCCGGACGAGCTCGTCGCCCGCCACGGTCTGGTTGGCCACCACCAGGCAGACGTCGAAGGGGAGGCCCTCCTTGGCGAGGTCGGTGACCACGTGCTTGACCGGCAGCCCCGACTCCTGCTCGATGCGCTCGGGGAGGTCCTTGCGCAGCCAGCCGCTCGAGGTGCTCGGCAGGGTGGAGACGATGACCTCGTCGATCCGGTGCTCGTCGATCGCGTCCTTGGCGGCGTTGAAGGGGTCCGGATCCCCGATGTGACCCGTGCCCTCGATGCCCTCGCTGGCCATGAACGCGAGGGCGAGGTCAACGCGGACCTGCGCCGCGTCGCGGACCGTGTCGTCGTAGATGACGTTGCCGTGCGACGGCTTGCTCTGGGGCACGACGACGAAGAAGCGCGCGTCGCCGGCCGCGTGGCGCTCGCGGACGGCGTCGAGCAGCGCCTGGCCGCCGATCGTCTGGTTCGCGAGGACGAGGACGTTGGCCATCTACTGCTCCCTGTCGGTTGATCCGGCGGCGACCGCCCCGGCGGGTTGTCGGGCCCGCCCTTCCTGGGGCGCGGGCTCGGCCTCGGCCGGGTGCCCGGCCGGCTTGAAGACGCCGTGCACCGCGCCGGGCACGCCGTACTCGTAGGGCCCGCCGACGACGGTGGGCACCGCGTCGAAGTTGAAGATGGGCGGCGGCGAGGAGACCTGCCACTCGAGGGTGAGCGCCCGCCACGGGTTCGAGCCCGCGCGCGGCCCGCCACGCCAGGAGGCCACCATGTTGTAGACGAAGATCAGGGTCGAGAGCCCGAGCACGAAGGAGGCGAGCGAGATCACCAGGTTCCAGGTCGCGAACTGCTCGGGGTAGTCGGCCACCCGGCGCGGCATCCCCTGCACGCCGATCAGGTGCATGGGGGCGAAGGTGGCGTTGAAGGCGACGAAGGTCAGCCAGAAGTGGACCTTGCCGAGCGTCTGGTCGAACATCCGGCCCGTCATCTTCGGGAACCAGTAGTAGACGCCCGCGAAGATGGTGAACAGCGAGCCCCCGAAGAGGACGTAGTGGATGTGGGCGACGATGAAGTACGTGTCCGACACGTGGATCGTCAGCGGGATCATCGCCAGCATCACGCCGGAGATCCCGCCCAGCGTGAACATGGTGAGGAAGCCGAGCGCCCAGAGCATCGGGGTGTCGACGTTGAGCACCCCGCGCCAGAGGGTGGCCAGCCAGGAGAAGATCTTGATCCCGGTGGGCACGGCGATGATCGCCGTGGTGACCATCATCGGGACGCGGATCCACGACTGCATGCCCGAGACGAACATGTGGTGCGCCCAGACCGTGAACCCGAGCAGGACGATAGCCAGGAGCGAGAAGGCCATCATGCGGTAGCCGAACACCGGCTTTCGCGCCTTGACGGCGAGGATCTCCGAGACGATCCCGAAGCCCGGCAGCATCATGATGTAGACCGCCGGGTGCGAGTAGAACCAGAAGACGTGCTGGTACATCAGCACGTCGCCGGAGTCCTCCGGGACGAAGAAGTTGAAGCCGAGCCCGTAGTCGAGCAGGACGAAGAACTGCGAGGCGGCGATGAACGGCGTGGCGATGACGACCAGCAGCGAGGTCGAGAAGTTCGCCCACACGAGCAGCGGCATCCGCCAGAAGGACATGCCGGGCGCGCGCATGGTGATGATGGTCACCAGGAAGTTCAGGGCCGTGGCGATCGACGAGGCGCCCGCGAACTGGACGCCGACCGTGAAGAACATCTGCCCGAGCGGCACCTCGGTGGAGAGCGGCGCGTACGCCGTCCAGCCCGTGGCGAACGAGCCGCCGGGGGCGAAGAAGGACAGGGTCATCATCGTCCCGGCCACCGGGAGCATCCAGAACGACAGGGCGTTCAGGCGAGGGAACGCCATGTCCGGCGCCCCGATCATCAGCGGGAGCACGTAGTTGGCCAGCCCCGCGAAGACCGGGATGATGAACAGGAAGATCATCAGCGACGCGTGGACGGAGAACAGCCCGTTGTAGGCGTTCGAGTCCACGAACTGCGACCCGGGGGCGGCGAGCTCGGCCCGGACCATCATCGCCAGCAGCCCGCCGACGAGCATGAAGAAGAACGAGGTCACGACGTACTGGATGCCGATGACCTTGTGGTCGGTGTTGACCTTGAAGTAGTCCTTCCACGAGTGCGCGCCGTGGCTCGAGTGGTCCTCGGGACGGGTCGGCTTGCCGCCGGCCCAGTAGAACCACTCGCTGAAGGCCCCGATCCCGACCAGGAAGAAGAGCGGCGCGGTGACCAGCGAGACGATGGTGATCGCCTCGCCGTCGAACAGCGGGTCGTAGCCGTAGGCGGCGCGGATCGCGACGGTCAGCGCCGCCGAGACCGCGATCCCCAGGAGGGTCGCCCACGCGCCGCGCACCAGGCCCGGCACCCGCATGACGCTGCTGTGAGTCACTGGCTCTCCTTCGCCTCTTGGACCTGGGTCGCGAACCACCGGTCGAACTCGGCGGGGTCCATCACGTGCACGGTGGAGCGCATGGTCGCGTGGCCGAGGCCGCACAGCTCGGCGCAGACGACCGGGTAGTCGCCGACGCGGTCGGGATCGGCCCGGTAGCGCGTCGTGATGCCGCGCACCGCATCGACCTTCATGCGGAACGCGGGCACCCAGAAGTCGTGGATGACGTCCTTGCTCTGGATCTCGAACTCGACCTGCTTGCCGACCGGGAGGTAGAGCTGGTCGGCCGCGACCTCCTTGCCGCCGCCCTCCGGCGAGGGGTAGTAGTACGTCCAGAGGAACTGCTCGCCGACGACGCGGACCTTCATCGACCCGGCCTGTGCCTCCTCGATGTCCGTGAGGACGACGTAGGCGTAGCTGACCAGGCTGACCAGGAGGATCGCCGGCAGGGCGGTCCAGATGATCTCGAGCCGCGTGTTGCCGTGGATCGGGGGGCCGTCGAGCCCCTCCTCGCCCGGCCGCATCCGCCACTTGTAGACGGAGTAGAGGACCACCGTCTGGACCAGGACGAACATCGGCACGGACGCCACCACCAGCACGTCCCACAGGGTGTCGATGTCGTCGGCCTGTGCCGATGCCTGCACCGGGAACCAGTCGATGAGCACCCCGAGCGCGATCCCGAGCAGGGAGGACACGAGCCCGATCGCGATCAGCGGCAGCCAGCGGACGGGGCCGCCACGGTGGCCGGACTCGCCGGCCTCGGGAGCCTTGGTGCTCTCCTCAACAGAAGCCACGGGCGGGAAACATACGCCACGCGGCCGACGATGGGAACCGAGAGGCGCCCCTCCGGGCGCCGTCCCGGTCTGTTCGAGAACCGCCTAGGCGGCGGTGCTCAGCGCGCCGTGGCCGTTCGACGCGGCGAGACGCATGGAGACCCGGCCGTTGCCCCGGAACGCGGAAGGCGCGACGCCCTGGTAGCGGCGGAAGGCCTTGGCGAACTGGGCGGGCTGCCGATAGCCCACCCGGTGCGCGACCTCGCGCACGGTCAGCCCGCGGGCCGACAGCATGTCCGCGGCGCGCTGCATGCGCACGCGGGTCAGGTGGTCGCGGAACGTGGTGCTGCCGATCTCGGCGTAGGCGCGCTGCAGCTGGCGGCGGGACGAGGCGACGCGACGGGCGATGTCGTCCAGGGAGAGCTCCTGCGCGAACTCCTCCTCGACGATTGCCACGGCGTCCTCGTAGAGACTCGTCCGGTGACGGATGGTGGCGGGACGTTGGGTGGGCACGTATCGGTTACGGACAACCGGTTGTGGTCGGATGATCGGCGCATCGCCGCTCGCTCAACCTGGCGTCTACCCACTCGTGGTCCCTCCGATACGCTTCGGGCGCTGAAGGCATGAGGCAATCGCGACAAGGACGAGGAGTCGACGGACATGCGGGTGCGCGACGGGATGAGCACGGTGGTGCTGACGGTGGGTCCGGGTCACACGCTCCGGCAGGCGGCGAAGCAGATGCGCGACCGCAGCGTGGGCGCGGCGGTGGTGCTCGATCCCGAGCTCCCGGGCCCCGGGATCCTGACCGAGCGCGACGTCCTCGCCTCGGTCGGGGCGGGGGAGGATCCCGACGTCGAGCGCGTGGCTGACCACCTGACCGCCGAGCTCGTCTTCGCGTCGCCCGACTGGTCGCTCGAGCAGGCGGCCAGCGCGATGGTCCAGGGCGGCTTCCGCCACCTCGTCGTCATCGACGGCGGCGAGACCTCGGGCATCCTCTCCGTCCGCGACATCGTCCGCTGCTGGACGCAGGACGGCGCCACCTCCGAGCTGCCGGAGCACCGCGTGGCGTAGGGGGCCCGCGGCCCCGCCCCGGGACGTC
>CALMNS010000401.1 GCA_937871635.1 uncultured Solirubrobacter sp. | reverse complement strand
GGCGAGACCCCCGGCGCCGCCCCCGCCGGCCCGCCGACCGACCCGGCGACCGACTCCACCGATCCCGAGCTGACAGGAGCCACCCGATGAGCACCGCCCTCGCCGCACCGCCCCGTCCGATCGCCGCCGCCGGCGGTGACGCCCGCCCCGGGCTCGGCCGCCTCACCCGCGTCGAGCTGCGCAAGATGCTCGACACCCGCGCCGGCTTCTGGCTCCAGGTCGCCGTCGTGGCGATCACCGTCGTCGCGGTGGTGATCCTCCTGGTCGTCGGCGAGGCGGCCGACCAGACCTTCAAGGTCGTCATGTCGCTGGCCCTCCTCCCGGCCGGGACCCTGCTCCCGATCGTCGGGATCCTGCTCGTCACCTCGGAGTGGTCCCAGCGCACCGGGATGATCACCTTCGCGCTGGTGCCCGTGCGCTCGCGCGTCCTGGCCGCGAAGCTCCTGGCCAGCGTCGTCGTCGCCCTCGCCGCGCTCGCCGCCTGCCTGGCCACCACCGCGGTGGCCGTCCTCGTCGCCGACCCGGGGGTCGACGGCACCTGGTCGGTGGGCCCGGCGATGCTCGGCCAGTACGCGGTCTACCTCCTCACGGCCATGATCACCGGCGTGGCCTTCGGGGCGCTCCTGCTCGCCTCGGCGCCCGCCATCGTCCTCTACTTCGCGCTGCCGCTGGCCTGGGCCGCGCTCGTCTCGCTGTCGTTCTTCGCCGACGTGGCCCCGTGGCTCGACGCGGGCCGCGCGCTGGCCCCGATGGCCGAGGAGGTCATGAGCGCGACGCAGTGGGCCCGCGCCGGGACCGCCCTGGCCCTGTGGATGGCGCTCCCGCTCCTGATCGGGGCCTACCGGATCACCCGGCGGGAGGTGTCGGCGTGAGCGCCCGCTCCGGCGGCGCCGCGGTGTTCGGGCTCCTCGTCGGCACGTGGCTCGGGCGGGCGCTGTTCGACTGGGTCCTCGACATCGGAGCGCCCTGGGAGGGGATCCTCATCGCCGGGGTCGCGGTGGTCGCGGCGGTGGTGCTGGCAGCGGTGGACGCCGCGGACCGCGCGACCTAGATGATTGATTCCCCGAGGCCCGTGCCCGCGGGGGCGGCCTCGGGGAATCACTCATCTAGACCACGAGGCCGTGGCGCACGGTGTTCTCCGTGGTCACGCGCGGCTCGACGAACTGGAGCAGGTAGCCCGGGCCGCCGGCCTTCGTGCCGGTCCCCGAGAGCCGGTTGCCGCCGAACGGCTGGCGGCCGACCATCGCCCCGGTGATCTCGCGGTTGACGTAGAGGTTGCCGACCGGCGAGCGGCCCACGACGTAGTCGACCGTGTCCGGGTTGCGGGCGAACAGGCCGCCGGTCAGCCCGTAGGAGGAGGCGTCGACGCGGTCGCACGCCTCCTCGACCGAGGCGACGCGCTCGACCGCGAGCAGCGGCCCGAAGATCTCCTCGCTGAGCACCGCGGAGTCCTTGGGCAGCTCGGTGGCGACCGTCGGGGTGGCGAACCAGCCGCCGCCGGGGACGTCGCGGGCGACCGCGGCGATCCGCCCCTCGCGCTCGGCCGTCTCGGCGTAGCGGGCGACCCGCTCGGCGGCCTCCTGCTCGATGACGGGCGGGACGTCGATCGAGAGGTCGGCGGCCTGCCCGACCTCGAGGACGGAGACCGCGCCCGCGAGGCGCTCGACCAGACCGTCATGCACCGCCTCGTGCACGAGCACCCGCGCGGCGGCCGAGCACTTCTGGCCCGCGTAGCCGAACGCCGACTTGACCAGGGCGGGCACAACCTCGTCGAGGTCGGCGTCGGCGTCGACGATGACCGAGTTCTTGCCGCCCATCTCGGCGATGACGCGCTTGAGGTGCTTCTGCCCCTCGCGGATCTCGGCGGCGGCGCGGAGGATCTCGAGCCCGACCGCCCCGGAGCCCGTGAACGCGATGGTGTGCACCCGCGGGTCCTTGACGAGCGCGGCGCCGACGTCGCCCTCGCCGGGCAGGAAGCCCAGGACGCCGGCCGGGATGCCCGCCCGCCGCAGCGCCTCGACGAGCTGGGCGGAGCACCCGGGCGCCTGCTCGGCCGGCTTGAGCACCACCGCGTTGCCGGTGGCCAGCCCAGCGGCGACCATGCCGCAGGGGATCGCGAGCGGGAAGTTCCAGGGGGAGATGACCGCGACGACGCCGCGCCCGGCCCAGCGCAGCTCGTTGCGCTCGCCGGGCATCTGCAGCAGCTCGGACCCCCGCTCGAGCGCGACCGCCCCGCGCGCGTAGTACTCGAGGAAGTCGATCGCCTCACAGACTTCGGCGTCCGCCTCCGGCCACGGCTTGGCCGTCTCGCGGACGGCGAGCGCGGCGAGGCGCAGGCGGTCGGCGCGCAGGATCGCGGCGGCGCGCAGCAGGACCGCCGCGAGCAG
>CALMNS010000400.1 GCA_937871635.1 uncultured Solirubrobacter sp. | reverse complement strand
GCCCGAGCGGCACCGAGCCCCTCGTCCGGGTGATGGTCGAGGCGCCGACCGCGGAGGAGGCCGACGCGGTCTGCGCGCGGCTCGTGGCGGCGGTCGAGCAGGAGATCACCTAGCCGGCGGCTAACGTTCGCGTCATGTGCGGAATCGTCGGCTACGTCGGGCATCGCCCGGTCCAGGACATCCTGCTCGCGGGGCTCGAGAAGCTCGAGTACCGCGGCTACGACTCCGCGGGCATCTCGCTGCAGCACGCCGACCGGCTCGACGCCGTGCGCGCGGTGGGGAACCTCGCCAACCTGCGCAAGGCGGTGGCGGAGGTCGCGCCGGCTCCGGCGACGAGCGGCGGCGGCGCGGTGGCGGTCGAGGAGCCGCCCGCCACCACCGGGATCGGCCACACGCGGTGGGCGACCCACGGGCGGGTGACGCAGGCGAACGCCCACCCGCACTTCGACACGGTCGACCGGGTCCACGTGGTCGTCAACGGGATCGTCGAGAACTACCTCGAGCTCAAGGTGGAGCTCGAGGCGCAGGGGGCGCACTTCACGTCCGAGACGGACGCCGAGGTCATCGCCCACCTGGTCGCCGCGACGGGCGCCGACGGGCGCGGGCTGGTGGCGGCGGTGCGGGCGGCGTTCGGGCGGATGCGCGGCCACTACGCCTTCGTGTGCGTGTCGGCCGACGAGCCGGACCTCGTCGTGGCGGCGCGCAAGGAGTGCCCGCTGGTGGTCGGCCGGGGCGACGGCGAGCAGTTCCTCGGGTCGGCGGTGCCGGCGTTCATGGCCCACACGCGGACGGTCCAGTTCATCGAGAACGACGAGATCGTCGTCCTGCGCCCCGACGCGGTGGAGTTCCTGCGGGCGTCCGACGGCGCGAGCGTCGAGCGCGAGTCGGTCGAGCTCGACTGGGACGCGGAGACGGCGGAGAAGTCGGGCTACGAGACGTTCATGCTCAAGGAGATCCACGAGCAGGCCGAGGCGGTCGCCGAGACCGTCTCCGACCGCACCGCGCGCGACGACGGGGTGGACCTCGACGGGATGGGCTCGATCGACGACGCGTTCCTCACCGGCGTGCGCCGGATCATCGTGGTGGCCTGCGGGACCTCCTACCACGCGGGGCTGATCGGCCGGTACGCCATCGAGGAGTGGGCGCGGGTCTCCGTGGAGATGGACGTCGCCTCGGAGTACCGCTACCGCAACCCGGTGGTCGGGCCGGGCGACCTGGTCATCGGGATCACCCAGTCGGGCGAGACGGCCGACACGCTGGCCGCGATGCGCCTGGCCCGCGAGCGCGGCGCCAAGGTCCTGGCCGTGACGAACGTGATGGGCTCGCAGGCGACCCGCGACGCCGACGGCGTGCTCTTCACCCGGGCGGGCCTCGAGATCGGGGTGGCGGCCACCAAGACGTTCGTCGCCCAGGTGGCGGCGATGTACCTGCTCGCGCTGCGGCTCGCGGAGCTGCGCGGCACGCTGCCGGTCGAGCGGCTGCGCGGGCTCGTCCGCGACCTCAAGGCGGTCCCAACCGCGATCGCCGAGCTGCTCGCGGGCGCCGAGGAGGCGACCGCCCGGGTCGCCGAGCGGCACTTCGAGGCCGACTTCTTCCTCTACCTCGGCCGTCACGTGGGGCTGGCGGTCGGCCTCGAGGGGGCGCTCAAGCTCAAGGAGATCTCCTACATCGCCACGGACGCCTACGCGGCCGGGGAGATGAAGCACGGGCCGATCGCGCTGCTCTCCGACGAGACCCCGGTGGTCGTCGTCGCCACGGACTCCCCGGTGCTCGAGAAGGTGATCTCGAACGTCCAGGAGGTCCGGGCCCGCGGGGCGCACGTCATCGCGGTCGCCTCCGCCGACAACCCGATGATCGACCCGCACGCCGACGAGATCCTCCGCGTTCCCGCGATCGACTGGATGCTCCAGCCGCTGCTCGCGGTCATCCCGCTGCAGCTGCTCGCTTACCACGTCGCCCGGCTGCGCGGCCTCAACGTCGACCAGCCGCGCAACCTGGCGAAGACCGTCACGGTGGAGTAGTGCCCGTTCCCGCTCCCGGCGGCGTCGGGCTCGACCTGCTCGACGTCGATCGGCTCGAGGCCGCGCTCGCGCGCCGGCCGGGGCTGGCCGAGCGCCTGTTCTCCGACGCGGAGCGCGCCTACGC
>CALMNS010000399.1 GCA_937871635.1 uncultured Solirubrobacter sp. | reverse complement strand
CGTCGTGCGCCACCGCCGCCTCGGCGGTGTCTGCCTCAACGTGGGCTGCATCCCGTCCAAGGCGCTCCTGCACGTCGCGAAGGTGATCACCGACGCGGAGGCCTCCGCCGACACCGGGGTCTCCTTCGGCGCGCCCGAGATCGACCTCGACGGCGTCCGCGCCTTCAAGGACGGCGCGGTCGAGAAGCTCACCGGCGGCCTGGTCAGCCTCGCCAAGGGGCGCAAGGTCCGCGTCGTGCGGGGCGAGGCCCGCTTCACCGGGCCGAACGCCCTCCGGGTGGGCGAGGAGGAGCTCGCGTTCGCGCACTGCATCGTCGCGGCGGGCTCGGAGTCGATCAAGCTCCCCGGCCTCCCGGACGACCCGCGGATCACCGACTCCACCGGGGCGCTCGAGCTCGTCGACGTCCCCGAGCGGCTGCTCGTCGTGGGCGGGGGGATCATCGGCCTGGAGATGGCGACCGTCTACGACGCGCTCGGATCAGAGGTGACCGTCGTCGAGCTCGCCGACCAGCTCATCCCGGGCTGCGATCCGGACCTCGTCAAGCCCCTGCACCAGCGGATCGCGAACCGCTACGCCGCCATCCACCTGGGGACCCGGGTGGAGGGCATCGAGGCCCGCGACGACGGCCTGCACGCCTCCTTCGCCGGCGAGACCCACGTGTTCGACCGGGTGCTGGTGGCGGTGGGGCGCGCGCCGAACGGCGCCAAGCTCGGCCTCGACGCCGCGGGCGTCCAGGTCGACGAGGGCGGCTTCGTCCCGGTCGACGAGCAGCTGCGGACGAACGTGGAGCACATCCTGGCCATCGGCGACGTGTGCCGCGGGCCCATGCTGGCCCACAAGGCCTCGCACGAGGGCCACGTCGCCGCGGAGGTCGTGGCGGGCCACGACGTCACCTGGGACGTCGTGGCCATGCCGTCGGTCGCCTACACCGACCCCGAGATCGCCTGGGCCGGCCTGACCGAGCTCGAAGCGAAGGCCGCCGGCACGGCGCACGAGAAGGCGGTCTTCCCGTGGGCGGCCTCGGGCCGCGCGCTGAGCACCGATCGCCCCGACGGCTCGACGAAGGTGCTCTTCGATCCCGACACGCGCCGCGTCCTGGGCGGCGGCATCGTCGGCACCGCGGCGGGCGAGCTCATCGCCGAGCTCGCGTTCGCGGTCGAGATGGGCGCCGACGTCGAGGACCTCGCGCTCACTGTCCACCCGCACCCGACCCTCTCGGAGACCGTCGGCCTGGCCGCCGAGGCCGGCGCGGGGACGATCACCGACCTGCCCATGCGCCGCGTGCGATGAGCCCGCTGCTCCGAGCCGCGCGGGCGCCGGGCTCCGGCCTGGCCCGGCGGCTCGAGGAGATCGTCGGGTCAGCCCACGTCCGCGAGGACGCGGGTGCGCTGCTCACCTTCTCCACCGACGCGACCCCGCTCGAGCGCGGTGACCCCGACTGCGTGGTCTTCCCCGCCACCACGGAGGAGGTCGCCGAGGTGCTCACGGTCGCCAACGAGCGCCGCATCCCCGTCGTTCCCCGCGGCTCGGGCACCAACCTGAGCGGCGGTACGGTCCCGCACCACGGGGGGATCGTCCTGGTGCTCACCCGGATGAACGCGCTCAAGGAGGTCTCGAGCGACGACCTCGTCGCGGTCTGCGAGCCCGGAGTGCGGACGATCGAGCTGGCCCAGGCCGCCGCCGCGGAGCGCATGCTCTTCCCGCCGGACCCGGGCAGCCAGACCACGGCCACGCTGGGCGGCAACGTGGCCGAGTGCTCCGGCGGCCTGCGCGCGCTCAAGTACGGGATCACCCGCGACTACGTCCTCGGCGTCGAGGCGGTGCTCGCCACCGGGGAGGTCGTCCGCACCGGGGGACGGCTCGTCAAGGACGTCGCCGGCTACGACCTCTCGCGCCTGCTGTGCGGGAGCGAGGGGACGCTCGCGGTGATGACCGAGCTGACCCTGCGGCTGCTGCCCGCGCCCGAGGCGTCCGGCACCGGCATGGCCTACTTCCCCGACCTGGCGGACGCCGCCCGGGCGGTCTCCCGGGTGCTCGCCTCGGGCGTCCTCCCGGTCACCCTCGAGTTCCTCGACCAGGTGTGCATCGGCACGGTCGAGGACTACGCGCGGATCGGTCTGGACACCGCCGCGGGGGCGCTGCTCATCTTCGGCCAGGACGGCGATCAGCGGTCGATCGACGCCGACCTGGCGCGGATGGCCGGGGCGTGCGAGGCGGAGGGGGCGACCCAGGTGCGGATCGCCGGCTCTCCCGCCGAGGCGTCCGAGGTGCTCGAGGCCCGCCGCGCCGCCCTGCCCTCGCTCTCGCGGCTCGAGCCGCTGACCCTGCTCGAGGACGCGACCGTCCCCCGCTCGCGGATCGCCGAGATGGTCGAGTACATCCAGGAGGTCGCCCGGCGTCACGAGCTCAAGATCGGCACCTTCGGCCACGCCGGGGACGGCAACCTGCACCCGACGGTGGTCCTCGATCCGGCGGACGCCGGCGCGGTCCGGCGCGCCCACGTGGCGTTCGCCGAGATCTTCGCCCGCGCGATCGACCTGGGCGGCACCATCACCGGCGAGCACGGCGTCGGGATGGTCAAGCTCAAGTACATGGAGCGCCAGCACGGGCCGGAGTACCTGGCGCTGCTGCGCCGGATCAAGGCGGCGTTCGACCCGAACGGCATCCTCAACCCCGGGAAGCTCGGCTCATGACGTCGCCACCGGTCGGCGAGCGGCGCGGCATCTTCACCCCCGAGCTGCTCGACCGCTGCATCTCCTGCGGCTTCTGCCTCCCCGCGTGCCCGACCTACGGCCTGACGGGGGAGGAGACCTCCTCGCCACGCGGCCGGATCAACCTCATGCGGGCGATCGAGACCGGTCAACTGGCGGTGGACGACCCGACCGTGGTCGAGGAGTCCTCCTTCTGCCTCGGCTGCCGGGCGTGCGAGCCGGTGTGCCCGGCGGGCGTGCAGTACGGCGCGCTGCTCGAAGAGTGGCGCGACGAGCTGTGGCGTCCGGAGCGGCGCCCGTGGAGGCTGCGGGCGCTGCTGTGGGCGGTCGACGCCCGTGCTCGCGTGCGGCTCATGGGCGTGGCGCGCCGGCACGCGAAGGGCGCTGGCGAAGGGGCGGAGCCGGCGAGCCTGATGCTCGGGTGCTTCGAGCGCGCGCTCTACCCGCGGGTGAGCCGCAGCGCCCGCGAGCTCGATCCGTCGCTGGCGGCGCCGCCCGCGCAGGGCTGCTGCGGGGCGCTGCACGCGCACAACGGCGAGCTCGAGCGGGGCAACGCGCTCGCGCGCGAGCTCGGCGAGGCCTTGCCCGGGACGATCGTGACCACCTCCGGCGGGTGCAGCGCCCACCTGGCGAGCGTGCTCGGCCCGGAGCGCGTCAAGGAGCTCTCGCAGTGGCTCGCCGGGCGCGGCTCCACGGTGGACGAGCCGGCCACGGGCGCCCGGCCCCGGATCGGGTTCCAGGACTCCTGCCACGCGCGGAACGGGCTTGGCGTCGGCAAGGAGCCGCGCGAGCTGATCGCGACCGTCGGCGAGTACGTCGAGCTGCCGAGCGCCGCCGCCTGCTGCGGCGCGGCGGGCACCTACGCGATCCTGCGCCCCGAGGACAGCGCCCGCGTCCTCGACCGGCACCTCGACGAGATCGCCGATGCCGACCTCGACGTGCTCGCGGTCGCCAACCCAGGGTGCTACCGCCAGCTCCAGCAGGGCATCAAGCGCCGCAGGCTCCGCACCAAGGTCCTGCACCTGGCCGAGCTGCTCGCCGATGCTGATCGCATCGTTTCGCATCGCTCGGCCTAGACTGCGGTGCGTGACCCGGGCCATCACCGTCCGCCTCGACGATTCCGACCACGCCGCGCTGGAGCAGCAGGCCGAGCAGCTTCGGGTCAAGCCCGGGACGCTGGCAAGGATGCTCCCGCACGCTGGCCTGAGCGGCGCTCCCCCGGCCGGGGGAGACGACCGCGCGCGCACGGCGCTCGATCGGCTGGTGCGACGATCGCAGGAGCGAGGCGCGGACGACGCCGTGGGTCTGGTGGCCGAGGCACGCATCGATCTGGAACCTGGCGAGTGAGCGTCGTGCTCGACGCCAACGTCGTGATCGCGTTGGTGGTGGCCGACGAGCGCCAAGGCGCGGTCCGCACCCAGTTGGAGCGCTGGCTGGAAGCCGGCGAGGAGCTGCACGCGCCGGGCGTGCTGCCGTACGAAGTCGCCGCCGTCACGTCGCAGCTTCGCCGTCGACACGCGACCGACTCAACCTACGTCTCGCTCGCGCGTCGGCTCGGGACCGTTGTGTGGACCCTCGACGGGGCCCTGGCCCGCAATGCCGCCGACGTCGGGTTGCCGGTGCGACTCGTGGCCTGATCGCGCCTGACCGAACTGCTGACCGACGAACGTAGGCGTGTCATCGGGGCTGACCGGCAAGATCTCAGAGGGTGCTTCATCTTCATCGAGCCGAGCGGGCGGACGGGCTCGTCGAGGCGCTGGGAACGCTGCTGGCCGATCCGCCGGCCGACCCGTTCGCGCCCGAGGTCGTCTCGGTCCCCACCCGCGGGATGGAGCGCTGGCTGACCCAGCGCCTGTCGGCCCGCCTCGGCGCGAGCGAGGGCCGCGCGGACGGGATCTGCGCGAACGTCGAGTTCCCGTTCCCGCACCGGCTCGTGGGCGACGCGGTGGCGACGGCGTCCGGGATCGACCCGGCCGAGGATCCGTGGCGGCCGGAGCGCTCCGTGTGGCCGCTGCTCGAGGTGGTCGACGCCCACCTCGGCGAGCCGTGGCTGGCCACGTTGAGCGCCCATCTCGGCGACCCGGCGGATCCCGTCCGCCGAGCGCGTCGGTTCGCCACCGTCCGCCACCTCGCCGACCTGTTCGACCGCTACGCGCTGCACCGTCCCGAGCTCGTGCTCGGCTGGCGGGACGGGAAGGCGGACGGGTGGCAGGCCGAGCTGTGGCGCCGTCTCCGCGACCGGCTCGGGCAGCCCGGGCCGGCGGAGAACCTGGCCGGCGCGTGCGCGCGCCTCGAGCGCGAGCCTGCGCGGCTCGACCTCCCCGAGCGGCTCTCGCTGTTCGGGCTGACCCGCCTGCCAGCCGCCCACGTCCGCGTCCTGCGCGCCCTCGCCGCGGCCCGCGAGGTCCACGTCCTCCTGCTCCATCCCTCGCCCGTGCTGTGGGAGCGGGTGGCCCAGGCGACGGCGGAGCGCGGGCCGATCGTCCGCCGCCGCGACGACGCCACCGCGGCCTTGGCGCGCCACCCGCTGATGGCCTCCTGGGGGCGCGACGCGCGCGAGCTTCAGCTCGTCCTCGCCCCCGCCGATGACCAGGTCGACCACCACCATCCGGTCGAGCCCGCCGGCGAGACCCTCCTGGCCAGGATCCAGGCGGACGTCCGCGCCGACCGGTCGCCCCCCGGGGCGCCGCTGCCGGGCCACCGGGACGAGCGCCTGCCCCTCGCTGCCGACGATTGCAGCGTCGAGGTCCACGGCTGCCACGGACGCGCCCGCCAGGTCGAGGTCGTCCGCGACGCGATCCTGCACCTCCTGCAGGACGATCCCGGCCTCGAGCCCCGCGACATCATCGTGATGTGCCCGGACATCGAGACGTTCGCCCCGCTGGTCCACGCGACGTTCGGCGCCGGCGAGGTGGTCGACGAGGACGAGGAGCTCGACCCTCTGCCCGCCGAGGTCCGGCCGCCCGACCTGCGGGTGCGCCTCGCCGACCGCTCCCTGCGCCAGACGAACCCGGTGCTGGGGGTCGTCGCCCAGCTCGTCGACCTCGCCGAGCAGCGGCTCACCGCGTCCCAGGTGCTCGACCTCGCCGACCGCGAGCCGGTCCGCCGGCGCTTCCGCTTCGACGACGACGACCTCGCCCGCCTGGAGGACTGGGTCGCCGAGAGCGGCATCCGGTGGGGACTCGACGCCGCGCACCGCGCCCCCTTCAAGCTCGAGACCGTCGGGGCGGGCACCTGGCGGGCGGGCCTCGACCGCGTGCTGGTGGGCATGGCGATGACCGAGGA
>CALMNS010000398.1 GCA_937871635.1 uncultured Solirubrobacter sp. | reverse complement strand
CCCGCGCCCTCGCCCGGCGCCGCGGGCTAGAGCCGCTGCTTGCGGGTGAGGTAGGTCTGCACCACGACGACGACGGCTAGGAAGGCGCCGGAGACCACCGACTGGTACGACGAGTTGAGGTCGCCGACCTGGTTGATCAGGTTCTGGATGACCCCGAGCAGCAGGACGCCGGCCAGCGTTCCCAGCAGGGAGCCCGCCCCGCCCACCAGCAGCGTCCCGCCGATGACCACCGCGGCGATCGCGTCGAGCTCGAGGCCCATGCCGACCGTCGGCACGCCCGAGGAGGACCGCGCCGCCAGCAGCGCCCCGGCCAGCCCGGCGAGCACGGCGCTGATCACGTAGACGAGCACCTTGGAGCGCCGGACGTCGAGGCCCATGAGCTGGGAGGCCGACTCGCTGCCGCCGATGGCGAACAGCGACTGGCCGAAGCGCGTGCGCAGCAGGACCACGCCGGCGATCGCGAAGACCGCGAGGGCGATCCACACCGGCAGCTGCAGGCCGAGGAGCTCGTCCTGGCCGAGCGAGGTGAACCCCGATCCGCGCTCGACCCTCGGCGTGTCGGCGCCCTCGTCGGTCAGGGTCAGCACGAGCCCGCGGACCCCGAGCAGCCCGGCCAGGGTGACGATGAACGGCGCCAGCCCGAGGCGCCCGATGAGCAGGCCCTGGACGAGCCCGATCGCGCCACAGACGAGGACGGGGAGGCCGATCGCCCCCAGCAGCCCGGCGTCGGAGCCCATCGCGCCGAGGACGCCGCCGAGGGCGAGCACCGAGCCGACCGACAGGTCGATGCCCCCGGTGAGGATGACGAGCGTCATCCCGCAGGCGACGAGAGCGAGGAAGGCGTTCTGGACGGCGATGTTGCGGAGGTTCTCGCTCGTCGCGAAGGACTCGAAGGAGAGCGCGCCGATCAGGCCGACGACGATCAGGACGATGATCGCCCCGTTGCGCTGGGCCAGGCGGGCGAAGCGCGCGCCGCGCCCGACGTCGCGGGCGACCGCCGACGGGGCGTCGAG
>CALMNS010000397.1 GCA_937871635.1 uncultured Solirubrobacter sp. | reverse complement strand
GTCTCGAGGTAGCGCAGTCCGCCGTGGACGAGCTTCGAGCTCCACCGGCTCGTCCCGTGGGCGAGGTCGGCGCGCTCGAGGAGCGCGACGGACAGCCCGCGCGAGGCGGCGTCGAGCGCCACGCCCGCGCCGGTGATCCCCCCGCCGACGACCACGACGTCCACCGAGCGTCCGCCCGCGAGCGCCTCGAGCTCCGCGCTGCGGCGCGCGGCGTTCAGCGAGGTGCGGGGGTCGACGCTCACGCGAGCACTGGTGTTCCGGGCCCACCGACCCGCGCGGAGGAACCGCGGGCCCTCATGCGGGCCTCAGGTAGGCGTCGACGGCGATGCCAAGCTCGCCCCAGGTGTCCAGGCCGTCCTCGCGCTCGGCGTGGGCGGCGAGCACCGCCCCGCGGGCCAGGAGCTCGACCATCGCGGCGAGGGTCGCGGGCGCCTCGGAGCGGATCGAGCCGTCGGCGATGCCCGCCGCGACGTCCTCGGATAGCTCGCCGATCAGGAGGCGCTGCACGCCGCCGAGCCGCTGGGTCACGTAGGGGAGCAGGAGCTCGGGATCGACGTCGAGGATGCGCGCGAACAGCGGCTCGGCGGCGAGGCGACGGCAGCCCTCGACGACGCTGAGGACCACGCGGGTGCGGCCCGGGCCGCCGGCGGCAGCCGCCTCCTCGCGCACCCCCTCGAGCACCCGCGCGAACTCGCGGGTCATGAGCGACGAGAGCAGCGACGCCACGTCGAGGTGGCGCCGGTAGGCGGTCTGCCGGCTCAGCCCGGCGCGACGGGCGACGTCGGACATCGTCGTGCGCCGCACGCCGACGGCCATCACGCTCGCGCGCGCCGCGTCGAGCAGAGGATCCTCGTCGTCCTGACGATGTGACATCTCCTGTCGAAGTGTAACGGGCGGGGCAACCCGTCCGGAGCGGGCGCCACTAGGGTCTGGTGGGCATGACGGACATCGCCGAGCGCACCCGCTTTGAGCCGGCCGAGGTCGAGCCTCGCACCTTCTCCCGCTGGGAGGCGGCCGGGATCTTCCATCCCGACCCCGACGGCGACGGACCGACCTACTCGATCGCCATCCCGCCGCCCAACGTCACCGGCGCGCTGCACATGGGCCACGCCCTCAACGGCTCGATCCAGGACACGCTGATCCGGTACCACCGCATGCTCGGGGACCGGACGAAGTGGATCCTCGGCACCGACCACGCGGGCATCGCCACCCAGACCCAGGTCGACAGGCTCCTGCGCTCGGAGGGGTCGGGTCGCGAGGCGATCGGCCGCGAGGCCTTCGTCGAGCGCGTGTGGTCCTGGCGAGAGCAGTACGGCTCGACGATCGTCGAGCAGCTCAAGCGGCTCGGCGCCTCCTGCGACTACGAGGACGAGCGCTTCACGCTCGACGAGCGCTACGTGCGCGTGGTGCTCGAGGTCTTCGTCGCGCTCTACGAGAAGGGCGCCATCTACCGCGACCACTACTTGGTCAACTGGGACCCCGGCTCGCGCTCGGCGATCTCCGACCTCGAGGTGGAGGAGCGCGAGGTCACCGACACGCTGTACTCGGTCGACTACCCGCTCGAGAGCGGCAACGGGTCGGTGACGGTGGCCACCGTCCGGCCCGAGACGATGCTCGCCGACACGGCGATCGCCGTCCACCCCGACGACGACCGCTACGAGCGGCTCGTGGGGGAGACGGCGATCCTCCCGCTCGTCGGCCGGCGCCTGCGGGTCATCGCCGACCCCTACGTGAAGCCGGAGTTCGGCACCGGGGCGCTGAAGATCACGCCGGGGCACGATCCCAACGACTTCGAGATCGGCCGCCGGCACGGGCTCGACCAGGTCTCGGTGATCGGCGAGGACGGGCGCATGAGCGAGGCGGCCGGCTCGGAGTACGCGGGCCTGCCCGTCCTCGAGTGCCGCGAGCGGGTGGTGGCGGCCCTGCGCGCCGAGGGCCGGCTCTCCGCCGCGACGCCGTACGTCCACAACGTCCCGTTCTCCAACCGCTCCGGGGAGCGGATCGAGCCGCTCGTCTCGCTGCAGTGGTTCATGGACATGAAGGAGCTCGCCGCGCCGGCCATCGCGGCCGTGCGGGACGGGCGCGTGCGCATCCACCCCGAGTCGCAGTCACGCCGGTACCTCGACTGGCTCGAGGAGATCCGCCCGTGGTGCATCTCGCGCCAGCTCTGGTGGGGCCACCAGATCCCCGTGTGGTACCGATCCCGCCCGCCCCACGACGAGCGCCACGTCGGGGTGGACCCGCCCGAGGGGGACGGCTGGGTCCGCGACCCCGACGTGCTCGACACGTGGTTCTCGAGCGCGCTGTGGCCGTTCGCGACGCTCGGCTGGCCGCAGGACACGCCCGAGCTGCGCGCCTTCTACCCGACCGACACGCTCTCGACGGCGCGCGACATCCTCTTCCTCTGGGTCGCGCGGATGGTGATGATGGGCCTCGAGTTCGCCGGGGACGTGCCCTTCCGCGATGTCTACGTGCACTCGGTCATCCAGGCGCCGGACGGGCGGCGGATGTCCAAGTCGCTCGGGACGGGCATCGACCCGCTCGACCTGATCGACCGCTTCGGCGCCGACGCGACCCGTTTCGGCCTGCTGGCCATGTCCTCCACCCAGGACGTGCGGTTCTCCGAGGAGCGCATCGCCCAGGGCCAGCAGCTCGCGACAAAGCTCTGGAACGCCTCGCGGCTCGTGCTCACCCGGGTGCCCGACGACGCGGCGCGGCCGCCGGCGGCGCCCGTCGGGGCGGCGCCCGAGGACGCGTGGATCCTCGCTCGGCTCGACGCCGCGGTCACCGACGTCACCGCCGCGATCGAGGCGTTCGAGTTCCACCGGGCGACGCTGCGCCTCTACGACTTCGTCTACTCCGAGCTGTGCGACTGGTACCTCGAGCTGGTCAAGCCGCGCCTGTACGACGCCGAGCCGGAGGCGGCCGACACCGCGCTGTGGGTGCTCGGAGAGACCCTGGCGCTCGCCCATCCCGTCATGCCGTTCATCACCGAGGAGCTGTGGTCGCTCCTGCCCGGGGCGGAGGGGCTGCTGGCGGCGCGCTCGTTCCCGCGGCCGGCCGGGGCGCCGCCCGAGCCCGAGGTGGAGGACGCGATCGCCGCGGTCACCGCCCTGCGGGCGTGGCG
>CALMNS010000396.1 GCA_937871635.1 uncultured Solirubrobacter sp. | reverse complement strand
CCGGCGTCCTGCGCGTGCCGATCACCGCCGTACCGCGCGGGGCGGCCGCCGCCGGGCGGGTCCGCGGGCGGATCGAGGTCAGCCGGGGGTAGCCGCGCGCCGGGCGGGCAGCGGCTCGGTGACCAAGCCGGTGTCCACCGCCCAGTCGATCAGCTTCGCGAAGGTCTCCTCGACCGGGGTGTAGCTCAGCCCGAGCTCGCGCTCGGCGAGCGAGCCGTCGTAGCGGTGGCCGTGCAGCAGGGTCCGGATCCGGGCCCGGCAGAGCGAGGGGACCCGCCCGCGCAGGCGGTAGGCGGCCTCGCCGACCGCCGCGGCGGTGCGGATGACCGGCGCGGGGAGGATGCGGACCTTCGCGTGCACGCCGGAGACGGTCGCGAGGAGGTCGAGCGCGTCCGCCGTGGTCACCGTGGCGCCGTTGAGGACGTAGCGGGCGCCCGGGCGCCCGCGCTCGGCGGCCAGCAGGTGCCCGTCGACGCAGTCGTCGACGTCGACGACGGAGATGTGCGTGTCGGCGAAGACCGGCAGCCGGCCGTTGAGGTAGTCGATGAGGATCTTCCCGTTGCCCGAGGCGCGACCCGGCCCCTGGACGGAGGACGGGTTGATCGCCACGAGCTCGATCCCCGCCCGCCGGGCCTCGGCCAGGGCGGCCCGCTCCCCCTCGTGCTTGGAGCGGTCGTAGGCGGAGAGGTACCAGCCGCGGTGGGGGGTCGTCTCGTCGCCGACGGTCCCGGGCGCCTCGCCGACCGAGGCCGCCGAGGAGGTGTAGACGAGCCGGCGCACGCCGGCCCGCGCCGCCGCCCGCACCGCGTTGACGGGCCCCTCGACGTTGACGCGCATCAACGCGCCGGGATCCTGCGGGCAGTGGGTGTTGACCCCGGCGACGTGGAAGGCGGTGTCGCAGCCGTCCATCCCCCGGGCCAGCGACGCCTCGTCGAGGACGTCGCCGCGGATCACCTCGGCCACGCCGAGGCCGGCGATCGCCTCCGCCGACGCCTCCGAGCGGGCGAGGGCGACGACCTCGTCG
>CALMNS010000395.1 GCA_937871635.1 uncultured Solirubrobacter sp. | reverse complement strand
GAAGGGGATGCTCGAGTCGCTCGGCTACGCGGAGGTCGAGCGGCGCGATGACGCGCAGCTCATCCTGTTCAACACCTGCTCGATCCGGGAGAAGGCCGACGAGCGCTTCGTCGCCCACCTGCACCACGCCAAGCACCTCAAGCGCGCCGATCCTGAGCGGGTCGTCGGCGTCGGGGGCTGCTGGGCCCAGTCGGTCAAGGAGCAGGTCTTCGCGCAGTTCCCGTTCGTCGACGTCGCCTTCGGTCCGGGCCAGGTCCACAAGCTCGCCGAGTTCCTCACCGCGGACTCGCTGACCGCCCAGGGCTACTTCGAGTTCGAGGGCTTCACCGGCCACCTGCCCGACAAGCGGGCCCGCCGCTTCCAGGCCTGGATGCAGATCTCCGTGGGCTGCAACTCGGTCTGCTCTTACTGCATCGTCCCGTCCACCCGGGGCCGGGAGGTGTCCCGCCCGATGGGCGAGCTCGTCGCCGAGGCGGAGCGCCTCGCCGGGGAGGGCGTCCGCGAGCTCACGCTGCTCGGGCAGAACGTCAACTCCTACGGGCGCGACCTCCGGGCACGGGCGCCGGGCACCTCGTTCGCCGCGCTCCTCGGGGCGATCGACCGGGTGGACGGCATCGACCGGATCCGCTACACGAGCCCGCATCCCAAGGACATGCACGAGGACGTCGTCCGGGCCCACGCCGACCTCGAGTCCGTCTGCGAGCACATCCACCTGCCGCTCCAGTCCGGCTCCTCGCGGGTGCTCAAGGCGATGCGGCGCACCTACGGTCGCGAGCGCTTCCTCGACCGCGTCGCGCTCATCCGCGACCACGTCCCCGATGTCGCGCTCACCACGGACGTCATCGTGGGCTTCCCGGGGGAGACGGAGGCCGACTTCGCCCAGACGCTCGAGGTGGTCGACGAGGTCGGCTTTGACTCGGCGTTCACCTTCGTCTACTCCCCGCGGCGCGAGACGGAGGCGGCGTCGATGGACGGCCAGGTGCCCCACGAGGTCAAGACAGAGCGGATGGAGCGGCTCGTCGAGCTCGTGCAGCGGCGGGCCCGCGAGCGCGCGCAGCGCTTCGTCGGGCGGTCGATGGAGGTGCTCGTCGAGGGACCGTCGCGCACGGATCCGACGCGCCTGCGGGGCCGCAGCCGCCACAACAAGGCGGTCAACTTCGAGGGCGTGGCCCGGCCCGGAACGATGGCCTGGGTGGACGTCGAGCGCGCCACGTCGCAGACGCTGGTCGGCGCCGAGCGCCTGCTCGCGCCGGTCTAAGCGGCGTCGATCACTCGCCCGTCCGCAGCCACGCCGCGAGCCCGGCGTGGCCCTCGCGCTCGGCCGCCTCCGCGGGCGTGAGGCCGTCGAACCCCTTCCAGTCCGGGTCGGCGCCCTGCCCCAGGAGCCACTCCGCGGTCGCCCGCCGGCCGCCGTGGGCCGCGCACCAC
>CALMNS010000394.1 GCA_937871635.1 uncultured Solirubrobacter sp. | reverse complement strand
GCGCGAGGGCGGTGATCGGCATGCTCCGGAGGCTGCCACGGACGGGCCACGGACGGCCCGCCGGCTCACCGGACGTTCACGGCCGGCGGGCGCCGGGCGCGCCGTCTTGCGCGCCCGGTGGCTTACCTCGTTGCTACTCCGGAAGTGGCAAGGAGTAGCCACCTCCCGTGCGCGATGGACACTCGAAGACTCTCGGTGAGAGGCTCTGAGTGTCCATCGCGCGGAAGACCCCCCGACGGGCGCCCCCTCTTCGGCTGGACCGCAGGACCGGCTGCTATGCGTCGACTGGTGCGGCGCCCAGGAGGGTCCGGGCGATCGCCACGACGGCGACCACCCAGCAGCCGATGACGGCATCACGGTGCTCTCGCCCGGAGAACGGGGCCAAGGCTCGTCCTTCGTGATAGCCGCCGTAGGCTCCGATCGCCCCGCCGAGGACGATCAGCGCGATGGCCGCCGCATCCGGCATCTCGACGAACCGGACGATCAGCGCCGGCGCCCACAGGACGACGTACGCGCCGATGACCACCGCGGAGATGCGTCGCAGGATGAGCATCCGGTCCAGGCGCTTCACCGGTGCGTGACGCCCGGCCGGACGTTCACGGCCGGCGGGCGGCGATCATCAAGTTGTAGAAGATCGCCGGCGGGAGCCGGGGCTCGAGCAGCAGGCGGTCGACGTGCTGGAGCGCGAGGTAGCCGCGGTAGGCGTACTGGGTCCACAGCCAGGGGATGTCCTCCGCCCGGGCGGACGCCTCGAGCGTGCGGTTCGTCCACCCGAACCAGTTGGCCAGGAGCTCCTCGCCCCGGACCCGGACCCGGTCGAAGCCGGCGGCGCGGGCGTGGGAGGCGAGGTCGTCCGGCGCGAAGGAGTGCACGTCGACGAGCCCCTCGAGCGCCTCGTCCGCCGGCGCGCCCCGGTCCTCCTCCCCGAAGCCGTGGCCCGGTCGCAGGCGCAGCGCGCGGCGCCAGGCCGGCGCGAGACGCAGCGCGACGCGCTTGGGGTACGCCGCGATCCGGTCGCCGCGGCGCGAGGGCTCGCCGGCGAACAGGAGCGTCCCGCCCGGACGCAGCACGCGGTGGAACTCGGCGAAGGCCGCCGCCGGGTCGGGGATGTGGTGGAGGACCGCGTGCCCCATGACCAGGTCGAAGCTCGCGTCCGCGAAGGGCAGCGACTCGGCGTCGGCCTGGACCGTCTCGATGGCGTCGCCCATCCCGATCCGCGCGGCGCTCGCCTCGAGCGCCTCGAGCATGCCGGGGGCGATGTCCGTGGCCGTGGCGGAGCGGACGACGCCCGCCTGGACGAGGTTGAGCGTGAAGTACCCCGTTCCCGCCCCGATCTCGAGCGAGCGCGCGAACGGGCCGAACCGCGGGCCGAGCGCCTTGCGGACCTTGCCGAGGACCTGCGCCTGGCCGACCGGGCCGAGGTCGACGCCCCACTTGGCGTCGTAGGAGCGGGCCGCCGCGTCGTGGTAGCGGACGTTGACCTCGCGGATCGCCTCAGGTGTGGTGGGAGCCGCCGCCATGGGCGGCGCGGAGTGTAGGCGGGACGGGGGAGGGTCCCGGAGGGCTAGAACCGCGCCCGCCGCTCGATCGCCTCGCGCAGCACCTCGTACCCGCGCGCCCGGTAGTTGGCCAGGGCGTGCGGGGAGTCGAGCTCGCAGGTGTCGAGCGTGACCATCGCGCCGTTGACCCGCGACGCGCCGGCATGTACTCGCTCCCACCCGCGCCGGGTGACCTCGGTGAGCAGGTGGCCGCCCAGGCCGTGGCCCTGGAGCGCCGGGAGGATCCCGAACATCGAGACGTGGCTGCCGTCGAGCTCGGCGTAGCCGCCGGGCGTCCCCTGCAGGTACACGATCCACGTCTCGAGCGCCGGGCGCTCGGCGTAGGACTGCCACTGCGCCGCGCTCCAGCTCAGCCGGTCGACCCAGTGGTGCTGGCGCCCGATCTCCGAGTAGAAGAAGGCGTTGATCGCGCCGACGGGCACCGTCGCGCGGGCCACCGCGACCCCCTCCGGCGATCGGGCCGGGCGCAGCGCCTCAGGCGAGGGCATCCCGAGATGCCAGACCCGTGTGGGGAGCCGCCTCACCATGCCCCGGGAACGGTACCGGCGTCCCACGTCGACCACCCACGCCGGCAATAGTGCTACGCTGTGCCACGAATGGACGTCTCGGTCCGCGATCTGAGGAACCACACAGGCCGAGTGATCTCCGCCGTCGAGAGCGGCGAACTCGTCGTCCTCACCGTGCACGGTCGCCCTGTCGCGGACATCGTGCCGCACCTCAAGCGCAGCGAGCGGCGTCCCTCGGATCGGCTGCTCGCCGATCTCGACGAGCTACGCGAGCTCGCCGCGCGCCTCGATGTCCGATCGCCGGCGGATGACTTCGATGTCGGGCTGACGACGGACGACATGGTCGGGTGAGCGGCTACCTCGCGGACACGAGCGTGTTCGTGGCCGCCGAGCAGCGGCGCCCGCTGGCCGCGCCACCCGCAGGCGAGGCCCGCATCTCCGTCGCCACCCTCACCGAGCTCGGGGTGGGCGTCCGCCGTGCGGCGGATCCGCTGCTGCGCGAATTGCGGGAGGCGACGATGACCCGGGCCCGGCGCTTCGTCGCGCTCCCCTACGACGAGACGGTCGCCGAGCGCCTCGCCGACCTGTTGGCGGCAGCTCGGGCCCAGGGGCGGCGCGCCGGTGCCATGGACGCGATCATCGCGGCCACCGCCTTGGCGCACGACCTCGCCGTCTGGACGCAGGACGACGACTTCAGGGTGCTCGCCGAGCTCGCTCCCGCCCTGCGCGTCGCCCGCTGATCCGTCCGCCGGATGCTCACCGGGGCCGACGCCGGAGCCGTCCCAGCGCTCCGGTGATCGCCCCAGGCGCAACGGTGCGGGAGGGTTCTCGCGGCGGACGACGGCGAGAGCGCGGTCAAGCGCTCAGCCGACGATCTCGACCGGGACAGCGAGCGAAGCCGCCAGGCGGGCAAGCGGGACGTCGCGGGTCAGGAGCCGTCGCTCGGTCCGCCACGCCGTCGCCAGGATCAGCAGGTCCGCGGCGTCCTCGATCCGTCCGCGCTCGCGAGCGTGGGCCAGGGCCCGGCCGTAGCGATCGGCCACCTCCTCGTCGACCGGGATCGGCTCGTACGCCCGGCGGACGACGGCGAGCCGCTGTCGGCGCTCCGCTCTGGTCGTCTCCGTCCGCGCTCGCAGGACGCCGGCCCGCAGCTCGCCGAGCGTGACGACCGAGACCGCGCCGGCCCCGGAGGTGACGAAGTGGCCGGGCATCGAGACGATGACCGACGTGTCGACCAGGTCGGCCGTCAGTCCTCCCAGGGGATCTTCGCCGGAGGCGCCGAGCGACGCAACTCGAGCAGCTCCTCGAGCCACTCGTCGTGCACCGGCGTGTCGCGCATCATCTCGCGGAGCTCCTCGTGCGGGACGTCGACGCGTCGCGGCGCGTCACCGGTCGGGCCGAGCTTCGCCACCGGCCGTCCGCGCACCGTGATCGTGAAGGTCGTCCCCGCCTCGGCCTCTCGGAGCACCCGGCCGACGTCGTTGCGGAGCTCCCGTTGGGCGATCGTTCGCTCGTCGGCCACTGCTACGCAACGTAGCACTCACGCGAGCGCATCCCGGGAGGCCAAACCCGGGTTCGAGCCGGACGCGCCAGACGAGGCGGTCACGATCCTGCGCCAGCCCGTCCGCCCGGCCCGGAGGGCGGAGGCGGGGTGACGGCGAGCTCGCCCTCGAGTCGGGTCGGCCACCACAACGATCACACTCCCGTAGGACGACTCGGGGGCGAACCCCTCGATGCCCGTGAAGTGCAGCTGCAGATCCTCGCGGCGCACGACGGCGTACGGGTTGGGACGCTCCTGCCGGTAGCTGACGTGGAAGCCGAGCGCCTCGTAGAAGGGGATGACCTCGTCGAGCGCCCGACACGGGAGGATCGCGTAGGTGCGCTCGCCCGCCACCAGGCGACCCTACCCCGGCGCGAGCCGTCCCGCCGCCTCGGTGATCGCCCGCAGGCGCTCGGCGTGCTCGGCGGTGAGCGCGCCGGGCGCCATCTCCCAGCGCCACGAGCGTCCCTTGGTCCCCGGGACGTTCATGCGCGCCTCCGAGCCGAGCCCGAGGACGTCCTGGACCTGGAGCATGGCCAGGCGGGCGGGGGACGCCCAGGCCAGCTCGATGAGCGACCACTCCGGGTCGCGCTCGCGCGCGCCGGCGGCGATGGCCGCCGCCCGCTGCTCAGGCTCGAGCGACGCCCACCAGCCGCCCAGCGTGTCGGAGTCGTGGGTGCCCGTGTAGACGACGGAGTCCTCCGTGTGGTGCTCGGGCCGGTGCGGGCCGTCGGGGTCGTCGGGATCGAACCCGAACTGGAGGACCACCATCCCCGGCAGCCCGAGGGCGCGGCGCAGCGCGGTGACGGGCGGGGTGATGACGCCGAGGTCCTCCGCGATGAGCGCGAGCGGGCCGAGCTCGGCC
>CALMNS010000393.1 GCA_937871635.1 uncultured Solirubrobacter sp. | reverse complement strand
ACCTCGCCGCCGAGCTCGAGGTCATGGTCGGGGCGGGGGCGGCGCGGCGCACGCCCGTCCCGGCCGGGGCCGTCGAGCGGACGCTGGCCGGCGGGCCGTGGGCCTCGACCCTCCACGTCGGTCCCTACGACGAGCTGCCGCTGGGCTACGCGGCGCTGCTCGAGCACGTCCGCGAGCGGGGCTTCGAGGCGCGGGCGCCGATCGTCGAGACCTACCTGAGCGACCCGCGCACCACGCCGCCGGCCGACCTGGTCACCCGGCTGGCGGTGGGACTCGAAGGCTGAGCCGACCGGAGCGCAGGGGTCTCGCCTGGCGAGAAAGCGGATGAAACGCCTGGAATCGGGTAGGTTCCGTCGTGAGGAGAGCCGCCGGCTCTCGACCGTCAGCCAGCCCGAAGGGGGCACCCGTGGACACCCGAACGATCGCCGTCGCCGCTCTTGTCCTCCTGATCGTCGTCGTCGTGGTGGTCTTCGTGATCTGATCCGAAGCCGGCTGACGCGGCCCTGCCCCGGCTCAGCGCCCGGGCGGGCCGTCGCGTCGGTCGGGCCGCCGCCGCACGCCCGTGGGGAACGGAGCTCCGGGGTAGTCGGGGCCGATGCGAGTGGCACCGCTGCTGGTGCTCTACCTCCTCGCCTGCCTGCTCGTGCAGCCAGGGGGCGAGGCCATTCGCGACGAGCCGGCGCTGCTGGCGGCCGCGCAGCGACTGGTCGAGCATGGCGAGCTCGCCGCGCCCGGCAGCGATCCGGATCAGCGCGCCTTCCTGTGGCACGGCCCCGGGCTCGTGGTCCTGCTCGCTCCCTTCGTCGCGCTCGACGTCCCGCTGACGGCGATCCGCTTCACCTCGCCGCTCCTCCTCTTCGCCGCCGTAGTGCTGTTCCACCGCGTCCTGCGCCAGCGCCTCGCGCCCCGCCCCGCGCTGCTCTTCACCTACGCGCTCGGGCTCTACGCGCCGTTCGCGATGGTGGTCGGGACCGTCCAGAAGGAGCCGCTCGCGGTGCTGCTGGTCGTCGTGGCCATGCTCGCGTGTGCGCGTGGCCTCGGCTCGGGCCGGTGGCCGGCCCTGGCCGCCGGCGGCCTGGCGCTCGCGGCGCTGGCGATGGTCCGGCTGGAGTACGGGTGGGTCATCCTCGCCCTCCTGGCCGTAGCCTTCGTGCGGTGGGCGATGCCGGGCGCCACGACGATCGCCCGGCGCGGCGCCGCCGTCGCCGGTATCGCCGCGCTGGCCTGCCTCCCCTGGCTCGCCTACACGCACCGGCTCACTGGGGAGCCGCTGTACTGGGGCAGCTCATCCGGGCTGTCGCTGTTCTGGATGTCGCCGACGCTTCCGGGCGAGACGGGGCAGTGGCACTCGCCCGTCCGGGTCTACCGCGATCGCGCCCTCGCGCCGTACCGGCCGCTGTTCCGCCGACTCGACGCGGTCCACCCGCTCGCCAGCGACCGCGAGCTGCGCCGCCGGGCGGCGGCCAACGTCCGGGCCCGGCCCCTGGCGTACGCCCGCAACCTCGCGGCCAACGCCCTCCGGCTGCTCTTCTTCGCGCCGACGAGACCGTCCCGGCCGCCCGCGACGCTGGCCCTGTACAGCCTCGCGAACGGCCTCCTCCTCGCCGGGCTCGTCTGGGCCGCGACCCGCGTCGGGCGCCGAAGACGCTCGATGCCGCCCGAGGCGGCACCGTTCGCGTGGTTCGCCCTGCTCGGGATCCTGGTGCACCTCCCCCCGTCGGCATCGCCTCGCATGCTCATCCCGCTCGTCCCGGTGCTGCTGTGGCTCGTCGTCCAGGCGGCGACGACCGCTCGCGACCGGCGCGAGGCGGCACCGCCGCGCGCACCCGCACCGACCCGCCCCGCTCCTCCCGCGCTCGTAGGCGCGGGCCGACCCAGGCAGGTCGCGCCCGCCGGACTGCCGACGCAGGGCCGCCTGGCGAGGGACGCTCCCCGTGTCGTGTCCGATTATGGTCCTTGGCCGGCTCCACATTGCCAGATTCCGGGGTACCGTCCAGCGCCTAAGGCAGCGGTAAGCACCCCCTGTCATCGCTACCTGCGTCCCAGGGGAGGAAATATGAGCTTGTCCGTACGCCGATCGAGCGTGAGAGCATCATTCGTCGCGGTATCCGCCGGCGTCTCGATGGGGTTGCTGGGGCTGGGGTTCGCCGCGCCGGCGTCGGCGCAGAGCTCGGGCAACCGGGAGCGCGCCGCGACCTGCCAAGCCGAAGGCGGAACCTTCCAGGAGGGCGCCCAGCGCAGCGGCGACCGATGCGTCAAGACCACGACCACCGATTCGGCGCCGGTGCCGTCCGGTGCCCCCACCGTCACCCTGGGTGAGCCGCGTCCTACCGGGAACCCCGTGACAGTGCGGTCCGCGCCCGTTCCCGTCGGCGAGCCCGAGATCACCCGGGTCACCAGCGACGTCGGCGAGGCCGACGTCGACACCGAGATCGTCTCCGGCACTCCCACCGCGACGCAGCGCACGGAGAGAGGCCAGTCGCGGACGACCGAGACTCCCACCACGACGAACTGCCGGCGCGTGAACTCGCCCAACGCCAACCGACCGGTCGAGCGCTGCGAGCGCGCCGTGCTGTTCACCACCACGACCCCGACGACGATCGTGACGACGACCACGACGCCGCGCGAGGAAGTCACCACGACGACCCAGCAGCGCCAGACCTGCACCACCACGACCTTCCAGACCGAGGTCGCGCTGGCCACGACGCAGCAGACCGAGCGCACGGCGACGAGCCGCCAGCCGACGACGTTCGTGCGCACGACCACCACGACGACGTTCACGTTCGACAACCGGAATCAGCTCGTCCGTCCGGGCACGCCGAGCGTCTCCACCCAGACGATGCAGGGCGAGCCGATCGTCACGCAGGGGACGGTTCCCGGCGAGCCGATCGTGACCAGGGGCACCGAGCCCGGTCCGGAGCAGTCGAACACGGTGTGCGCCCCGGCGGAGCCCGGGGTGACGGTCCAGCGCCGGGAGATCGCCCCGCTGGTCGTGGAGACTGAGGCCCCAGGCGCGCCGGTCGTGACGACCGAGACCCGCTCGACCGGGCAGACCTGCACCAGGAACCCGAGCAAATCGGAGGAACGAGGCAACGCCTGCCCGACCGGGGCCGCCCGCTCCTGAACGCTCCGCGGCGAGGATGAAGGACGGCAGGCCCGCCTCGGCGTGCCCGCCGTCCTCGGCGGTCGCGACCGAGGCGATCCCTCCCGACCGCCACCTCTACGACGAAAGCCCCGCGAGTGCGAGGCGTTCGGAGGTGCCGCTGGCGTCTGGCCCGAGTCCGTGAGCCTGAAGGGGCGATGCAGGCCAGGGATTAGCTAAGTCAGGCCGTGCCCGGCGCGCTCCCCGCCCGCGCCATCGGCCAATGGATCTTAAGGCATCGAGTCGTGCCGTCACACGACGAGATACCGCATACGTCCAGGCGGGATGATCGCGCCTAGCAGCGCATAGATCACATTGCCGTAACGCGCGGCGATCGTCAGTGCCTGATTGCGTTTGTCAGCGTCGGCGAACGAGGCGAGCAACTCGTGCTCGGGCTGCTGCACGGCGACGAGGAACTCCTCGTAGAGGTTGACAAGTTCGTCGATCCGCATATCACCTTCGCGGTTATGGCCGCGGAGGCGCTCGAAGCGGTCGGCCGGCGTCATCCGGCACAGCTCGAGTACCCGGTCGGCGCTTACGGGGGCTGGCTCTTGGCTTAGGTTGGCGACCATCGAGAAGCACGTCGCGAGTCGGCTCACCTTCAGTTTGTAGTTCTTAACCGCGCTGTCGGCCTTTTTGAGTGCAAGTTCGTCGCCCGTCAGGTCCCGGAGGGCGAGGCGCTTGTGCTCGTAGTTAAGCGTCAGCGTTCGCCAAAAACGCAGGATGTCGTTGACGAGGAAGACCGGCACAAACGTGTCGGCGTGATCTTCGAAGTCGCGGTAGTAGAAGCCAATGATGCGCTCGAGCAACCTCCCGTATATCTCGTCGTCGTGGAGCGGGCGGCTCTCGAGCAATAGGAGCATCCGTGCCGTGAACGCGTTCAGCGAGTCGTCGCGTGGGCCACCGAGCTGGCGCTCCATCTCGGTCACGTACTGGACCTCCAGGTAGCGGCCGCCGCCCGTGAATGCGGGGAAGCCCATCTCCTCCGCCGCCTCGACCAGGCGCGCGCACACGCGCACGAACGTCGTGAAAGGAAACCGTTCGGACGTGTCCGCGCCGTCGTAGAGGAAGAAGACGTCGAGGTCGGACCCTGACCACGCCTCGAGGCGCCCATAGGAGCCGGTGGCATACACCGACAGCGGGTGACCCTCGAGCACCGAGTTAACGGGCTCGAGCCGCTCGCCAAGATCCGCGAGCCGACGCAGCGAGTAGTCTCGTCTGGAGCCGTCCACGCGCGCAGCATATGTCCGCGGGCGGCGCGTCCGTCCGCACTGCACACGATCATCTCCTCGATGAGCCAGACCCCGACCCGACCTGACGTCTACATCTCCGCGGACGTTGAGACAGATGGGCCGATCCCCGGGCCTTACTCACTGCTCTCGTTCGGGCTAGTCGCCGTCGGCCGGTACGACGGGTGGCAGTTCGATCGATGGCCCGCACGGCAGCAGACCTTCTACCGCGAACTGCGGCCCATCTCGGACGATTACGAGCAAGAAGCGCTCGACGTCAACGGCCTTGACCGGAAGCGGTTGGTAAATGACGGTGCGGACCCCGCTGAGGCGATGAGCGAGGCCGCTGCCTGGATCCGCGAGGTAAGCGCCGGGGCGCGGCCCGTGCTCGTGGCATACCCGGTGGCCTTCGATTGGGCGTTTCTCTATTGGTACTTCGAACGCTACGCGGACACAGGCTCGCCGTTCGGGCATTCGTCGTGTTTGGACATCAGGACGCATTACCAGGCGATCGCTGGCACCGTGTTCGACCGCTCAGGGAAGGCGGCGATGCCCGACTTCCTGCAGCCGGCGTCACCGCACACCCACGACGCACTCGACGACGCGGTGGAGCAAGGCGAACTGTTCGCGAATCTGATCGCCTGGTCGCTGCGCAGACGGGCGCAGCTGCTTCACGGCAGCGACGACGACCCGCGCGCGCCGAACTGGCTCGCCGGTCACGTCGTCCCGCTGGTCTGACGAACGCCGCCGCTAGGAGAGTCGCCGTCACCCGCGACACGACCGCGGTGACGACCGGCGACTCGAATCGGCCTTTGCGATGACGGGAGGTGGGTACCGCCGTGACACTTCGCGGGCACGGCTGTGATCAGTAGCGGTAGCGAACCCTGAAAAGCGGGTCGTTCTGCCAGCTCCACCCCATCAGGTGGCGCCCGGCGAGGTCGGCCTCGGTCTTCGGGATCGCCGAGCTAGGGTTGTTCGCGTCGGTCAGGCCGACCGGGGTTCGACGGCAGCAGGTGGAGCTTGCGCGCACGCTCCATGGCGCTGTGGGATACCGATCATCCTCTCGCGGGTGCGGATGGAGATCGAGCGATCGGGATCGATCTCGGATGCGGCCCAGCGCTCGACCCGTTCCGGCGTGAAGCCAGGCCTCCGCGGCGCGGTTGGTCCAGTAGCCAGCCGGCGGGCGGCCCCCGCCGCGGTCCATGCCGGCGCGATGGTCTTCCGCACCTGGCGTCGGACTGACGAAGCATGCGCGGGCCCACTGAGTCGACGACTTCGGACGGGGTCGCCTATAGGAAACTGGACCCCAAATTGACCCCGTGGGGCTCTTCGAGAGGCTGTGTTTGGCTCTGTAGAACCAGAAGGAGAGGTACCGCTACGGGGATTCGAACTACGCGACGGAGGGGAACCCGGTTCCGCGCCGTAGAGCCGTTCTCCCTGGGTTGCGACAAGGTGTGTTCCCCTGGGATCCCTGGGACTCCCCTCGGATCCGGGCCGATTCCCCCGCGATTCCCCCGCACCCTCATGACTCGACCCTCGCGTCCAGGTACGCCTGCACCATGCGCGCCGTGTCCGCCTCCGCGCCGCTGAGAGCGTGGGTGTAGCGGTCGATCGTCTGGGACACATTCGCGTGCCCGATCCTGCGCATGACCTCGCCGGGATCGACGCCTGCCGCGATCATGGTCGATGCGTTCGTGTGGCGCATTTGGTGCATCGTGATCGGGGTCTCCCCCGCCGCCGTCCACGCCTTCCGGGCGCGGCTCCGGACCGTGGAGCGCAAAAACGGCACGGTGGCGGTCCGGCCGAACACAAGTTCGCTGCCGCGCCTGCCGGTCGCCATGACGTGCGCCAGCGGGAAGGGGCGAAGCTCCGGGATGATCGGCACCGTCCGGTGAGCGGCCGGGGTCTTGCCGTCCTGCTCGCCCTCCTCGTCGTCGATGCTCCCGCGCACGAAAATCGCGCCGACGTCGAGGTCGACGTCATCGACGTGCAGGGCCCGCAACTCGCCGGAGCGCAACCCGGCGTACGCGGCAGACGCCCAGACAGCGCGGTCCTCCTCGGGCAGAGCGGCGAATCAGGCGGCGCGCCTCCGCCGTGACGCGACCCTATCGTCGGGCTTGGGGGTGGCGGGCGGCTCCAGCCGGTAGGCGGGGTCGACGGCGATCACGTCGCGCTGAACGGCGCGAACGAAGGTCCGCCGGAGCGGGTCGAGGGTGTTCCGGATCGTTGAGCCGCCGTACCCTTCGGCGATCATGCCGTCGATGAGCGCCACGAGGTCAGCACGGCGGATGTCGCTCAACCGGCGGGAGCCGAGGGTCGGGAGCACGTGGAGGCGAAGCGCCCGCTCATAGCTCCTAATCGTCGCGGGCTTGTAGCGCCGCCCACTCCCCGAACGTCGAGGACCGCATCGAAGCTGCGATCCGTTCACCACGAGCCGGGAGCGGTCCGCGTTCGCGAGGCAGCTCGCGCGGCACGCAAGCAACGCGGTCGCCGCCCACTCACGCCGGGGATGGCGCGTCGCATCACCGGCCAGAGGCGTCCAAGTCGACGGCATCGTGAGCCTCGCGATGCTCGTCCATCGCGTCGAGGACAACCCCGCCCCCGCGACACTCATCGGCTGGATCTAGCTCTCGCTTGCCTCTCGGGACTCCCGCCAGGGGTGCGGCATCTCCTCCATCTCCAGAACCGTGTCGGGGCTGATGGTGAACCGAAAGCCCACGCTCTCTCCGGCTCCCTCCAGGTCGAGGGCACGCGTGAAGATCACGAACCACTGCCCGTCATCAGCGGCGCGCTGAATCATCTCGACGGCCTCGTCGAGCGTCTCGGAAACGACAACTTCTCTGACCACCCGCTGATCCGAGTCGTCCCGTTCACCCTCAGGCGGGTGGTACTTGATCAGGGTCAAGCTGGTCACGCTGGGCACTGCGCTCGCCTCCTGGTCGGGACGGCCATCGTCCCAACCCGAGCCGACGGACCCCGGCGTTTTGCTCAGATCGCTAGGGAGGGGTCGTCGCCTGGCGGCGTCAAGAAGTCAAGCGGTCCCAGCCGGGTTCGCGAGCGGCGTCAAGCTCGCGCATCTTGGCGATGACCTCGTCGGCGAAGTCGGGGTCCAGCCATTCGCTGTCGATGAGGTACTGGCGTAGTGAGGGGTCGTCGGGAGGGGCGATGAGCCACGCGTCGGCGAGCATGTAGAAGTCGGCGGTGTCGAGTACATCGGAGTCGTGCATCTCAGCGGCGGTGAGGTTGGCGGTCAGGGTCAGCGACCTCGATCTGGACCGGCTTGCGCGAAGCACTCATGGGATGGTGAAGGTAGCATTTTTGGCTCTACAGCAGGGTTTGATAAAGCTCATGTTGCTGTGAGTGGACTCTCGGCGCAGTAGCGCGGGTGGCGTGCGACGATGCGCCGATGTCCGCGCGTGTCTTCGGTGAGGCGGACCTGCTTGGCGGGTTCGAGGACGCTCGGGAGCGGTTCGACGTGGCGAGAACGACGGGAAGAAGGGAGCCGGGCTTTCGGGCGTTGTTCGAGACGTTGAGCTGGGTGGTGTCGCTTGATGAGCTGATTGCGGTGCGGCTGGGCGATGGGTGGTGGGGGCAGACGTCGGGCGGCCGGGTGGTGAGGGCGGTGCGCTTCGCCCGGAACCGGGTTCATCACCAGTGGGCGGAGGCGGTGAGTTTCGACGTAATCGGGGTGATACACGCGGACACGGTGTTCTCGGCGGACACGCTAATCGCGGCGAGCGGGGACACTGCTTGGCGGTGGCGTCCGGTTTCGACGCTTCCACCGCCTGATCCTGATTACCCCGACCCGAAGGGCGAACGCTTCTATGACGAGTTGCTAGCGGGCGAGCCTTCGCAGAACGCGTTGGCTGCGCTGAGCGGGGTCTTCGCCCGGGTGGTGTGACCCGCGGTCAGAGGCGGTGGCAGGTCAAGCAGAGTGCTTGCCCGTTGCTCGGGTCGTGCGCGCCCCCGGCCGCGACGGGTTGGAGGTGGTGCGCTTCGAGCGGAATCCCGGACCGGCCGCATCGCTGGCAGCGGTGACCGGCGGCGGCGAGGACCCTCCGGCGAAACGCGCACTGTCCGATGCGCTTGGCTCGGCGGCGGGCGGCATGCGGGTCGCAGCGCGGGCACCACGAGCCGGGGCCGAGACGACCGCAGCGGAGGCACGGCTTGGTCACCGGTCGGCGAGCCGCTCGATCCGAGCCGCCATCCGTCGGAGCTTCTCATCGCGATGCGCGGGAGCGCCTGCTCCGTCTCCGCGACGGCCCGGGCGACGGCATGCGTCGGCTGGGTACCCGGGTGGTCAGCACCGGCGCGTGGTCCCTCCGGGGTGCTCAGGGCGTCTGAGCGTTTCGGCTCAATGCGATGCGGCCGGGTTCCATGCTCAAGCAGCCGAGCCCGGAACGAGTTGGAGTGCGTGCCGCCGACGACGCGTTCGCCGGTCCGTCGCGTCGGCGTCGGCTTGAAGCTCGCGGCGGTCCGGCCGGTCAGCCTCGGGGTGTGCTCCGCGGCCCGTTCGGTCATGAACCGGGACGCGGCGGTGACGATTTCCTCCGCGGCGTCACGGGTGGCCTGCTGTGCCTCCTCGCCGAACAGGGAAGCGAGCGGGGCGCTTTGCCGGTAGCTCACGCGGCCGCTCGCTTCAGGCCGACGGTGACGGCGGTCGGCCGGTCAGGCTGCGCGATCGCCTCCGACCACGCCAGACGAAGGTCGACCGCGATCGTGAACAGACCCTCGGCGTCCGGGAACGTCGTGAAGGTCACCGGCTCCGCGACCCTCAGATACCCGACGTGATCGGTCGGCGCCGCGGCGTACAGCGAGAGGCCGATGTAGTCGTAGTGCTTGATGCGATGCGGCGTGGCGCGCAGCGTGAACCGCTCGCGCAGCGGCCGCTCCACCCTCGCCGCCTCCCATCGCGTTGCGTCCGGGGAGATCGACCCGACTGGATAGCAAACGACCGAGAAGGACTGGCGCAATTCCGCGAATCTCGGGCCGCGCGGCGTGGAGGTTTTCGCGGTGGCGCTCATGACGCGGCGGCCGGTCGTGGGAACTCGCCGGGCATGCCGGAGACACCGACCTCAAACTCCGGTCCGAGGGCGAGCGCGACGGCCCGAGCGAGGCTGCGGATCTGGTTCACGCGATCACGCTCTCGATGGATTCCTCGACGCGCCTTTCCAGGGTGAGCAGGACGGCGTGAACGGTCCGCCGCGCTGCGAGCTGCGGGAGGCTGACGACCCCCACACCGAGTCGCCGAGCACGGGAGACTTGATCTCGATGCGATCCGTGGCACGGAACTGGGTTCCGTCGCGGCCGGTGATCAGGTCGGCGCGGGCCGGGCGGCGGTTCGGGATCCCGACGGGTCGAGGTCCTCGATCGCTTCCCGGGGGATCAGGCGGCACCTGACCCATCCGCCGTGAACGTCGGTGACGGGACTGCGACCCTCGATGCGGTCGGCGGCGATCACCGGCCTGATGTACCGGCACTCATCGGTCAGGTTCGCGGCGAGCCCCATGCCCCCAAAGGCTGGGCGATGCGGAAGGACCGACCACATTCGGGGCGATTCCCCCGCGGCCTCCCCTTCTACGACGAAGCCCCGCTCATGCGAGACTTTCAGAGGTACCGCTACGGGGATTCGAACCCCGGTTTCCGCCGTGAGAGGGCGGCGTCCTAGTCCCCTAGACGATAGCGGCGCGGGGCGCCCCAGACTAGCAACGGAGCGAGTGCGGCTGAGAGGACTCGAACCTCCACGGGGTTGCCCCCACGGCGACCTGAACGCCGCGTGTATACCAATTTCACCACAGCCGCTGGCGGGGACGAAGGGTAGCGGAACCGGGGCCCGAGGCGGCCGCCATGCGTGCGAACGCCCGTTCGTGGCTTCGCCGGGGCGCCGGCGCCGCCGGGACGCCTCCCGAGGCCTCCGGAGCGACCCCCGGGCGCGCGCGGACCGCAGGCTGACCAGTGCCGTCCGCCTGCAAGGAATCCTGCAGTTGCAGGACTTCTCCTCGATATAACGACGCGCGCACTGCCGAATCCCCGGGCGTCCGCGCCCGGTGAACGGGGGACCCACACGCGACCGGGCGACCGGTCGCAGGGGCGAATCGCCGCCTGGCTGGACCAGGTGGCGTAGCGCGATCGGTTCGCGCGAGCCCGACAGCTCACCTCGTAGGCCGACAACCGAACGAACGGACCCGAGTTGATCTCCCGAACCCGAATCGCCGCCCTGCTCTCGCTGTGCGCGCTCCTCCTCCCCGCCGCGGTCGCCGAGGCGAAACCGCTCAAGCGCGGCGTGTCGGCCAAGCGGGTGGTCAAGGTCCAGCGCGCGCTGGGCGTGCGCCCCGCCGACGGCGTCTTCGGCTCGCGCACCTACCGCGCGGTCAAGCGCTTCCAGCGCCGCCGCGGCCTGACGGCCGACGGGGTGGTCGGTCGTACGACCTGGCGGGCGATCTTCCGCAGCTCCGCCCGGCGGGCGACCGGCGGCCGCGGGGGGCGGGCGAAGAAGTCCTCGCGCATCGCCCTGCTCCAGCGCCGGCTCAACCTGCGCGCGGACGGGGTCTTCGGC
>CALMNS010000392.1 GCA_937871635.1 uncultured Solirubrobacter sp. | reverse complement strand
CGGACGCGCAGCGCCCCCGGCACCACCGACCCGTCAGGCTCCCGCATCCGCCGCCGCTCGGCGAGCGCCCGGAAGCCCGCCGGGCGCAGGATCGCGCGCTTGGCGTCCACGTAGTACTGCGCCGTCGCGCCCGAGGTCAGGGTCACCTCGCCGACGATCAGCGCGTGCTCGCGCAGCTCGGCGATGAGGACCTCGTGGGCGGTCACGGAGCGAAGCCTAGACTGGCGCGGTGCGTCACGCCTTCGGCCGGGGACCGTCGTTCGCCCTCGGCATGGAGGAGGAGCTGCTGCTCGTCGATGCCGGCACGCGGCGGCTCGCGAACGTCGCCTCCGAGCTCCTCCCGCGGGTCGAGACCGACGCGGGGACGGTGATGCCCGACGTCTACGAGGCGTGCGTCGAGCTCGCCTCGCCGGTCAGCGCCCACGCGCTCGAGGGCGGCGCGTCGTTCGCGCGCATGCGCACCGCGCTGCGCGACGCGGGGGCCAGCCTGATGGGCGCCGGCATCCACCCCGACGGGGCCTTCGGCGACGCGCCGCACGTCGAGTCCGAGCGCTATGCGGAGATCGGTCGCCAGATGCGCGGGCTGCTGCGCCGGACGCCGACCTGCGCGCTGCACGTCCACGTCGGGATGCCCGACCCCGCCACGGCGATCCGGGCCCTCAACAAGATGCGCGCGCACCTGCCGCTCCTGCAGGGCCTCGCCGCGCACTCGCCGTTCTGGCACGGCGTCGACTCCGGCTTCGCCTCGGCCCGGGCGCAGCTCTTCCGCGGCTACCCCCGGGCGGACATCCCACGGGTCTTCGACGGCTGGGAGGACTACGACACGTCGGTCCGCGAGGTCATCGCCGCGGCGGGCGTGCCGGACTACACGTACCTGTGGTGGGACATCCGCCCCCACCCCAACCTCGGCACCCTCGAGGTGCGCGCGATGGACGCGCAGGCCCGGCCCGATGCGGTGATCGGGCTCGCCGCCCTGACCCACGCGCTCGTCCTCGACGCGAGCTACGGGCCGCAGGGCACGCCGCCGCCGCGCGAGGTCCTCGTCGAGGGCTCCTACCGGGCGAGCCGCGACGGGCTCGACGCGCGGATCCACTCGCGCGGCGCCCTGCGCC
>CALMNS010000391.1 GCA_937871635.1 uncultured Solirubrobacter sp. | reverse complement strand
CCGAGGTGCTCGAGGGCGTCGGCGACCTCGCCGAGGCGCAGTGGGCCCCGGCCGCTAGCTGACCTGCCCACCGGGATCGCCGGCCGTTCACCCCTCAACCGTGCTCACAACCTCCCAGGGCAGGACAGCTAGCCAGTGCTACTCCCTCGCTAGCACTCGCTAGCGATCCTGCGAGGACACCCCACAGGGGCACACCCCCGGTCGGGGCCGCGGGTCAGGTCGGGGTTGCCGCCGCCGGCGCGAGCGTACGATGCGCCCGTGCCGCCGCCCTCGCCCGCCGAACGCTTCGCCGAGGCGTGCGCCGCCGAGCGGCTCGACTACCAGTGGGACCCGATCGCCGGGCGGGCCGTCTTCTCCCCGCGGCTCGTCTCGCCCTTCTCGGGAACCATGGCGCTCGAGTGGCGCACGAGCCGGGGCGAGGGGACGGTCTACTCGACCACCACGGTGCACACCCGCGACGAGCCCCCGCGCAACGTCGCGCTGATCGACCTCGACGAGGGCTTCCGCATGATGAGCCGCGTCGAGGCCGCGGAGGTGACCATCGGCATGCGGGTGCAGGTCGCCTTCAACGAGGGCACCCCGGTGTTCCTCCCGACGGGACCGGTCGGGCCGGCGTGACCGGACTGGCGATCGCGGGGGTCGCGGAGTCCGAGCTCGGGGCGGTCGCGCCGGGGACCACGCCGCTCGACCTGATGGGCCAGGCGAGCGCCCGCGCGCTCGAGGACTGCGGGCTCGGAGCGGCCGACGTCGACGGCCTGTTCGCGACGTCGTCCCAGCTCCCCATGGCCTCCCTGTCGCTCGGCGAGTACCTCGGGATCCGCCCGCGCACGAGCGACTCCACCAACGTCGGCGGCGCCTCGTTCGTCGCCCATCTCGCCCACGCCGCGGCCGCCGTCGCCGCGGGGCGCTGCTCCGTCGCGCTCATCGCCTACGGCTCGACCCAGCGGCTCGTCGGTCGCGCGAGCGCCTCGGTGCAGGAGCGCGACCTCTACGAGGCGCCCTACAAGGCGCCCATGCCGGTCACCGCCTACGCGCTGGCCGCCGCGCGGCACATGCACGAGTACGGGACGACCCCCGAGCAGCTCGCCGAGGTGGCGGTGAGCGCGCGGGCCTGGGCCCGGCGCAACCCGCTGGCCTTCGAGCACGGCCCGCTGACCGTCGAGGACGTCCTCGCCGCCCCGCGGGTGGCCGAGCCGCTGGGGATCCGCGACTGCTGCCTGGTCACGGACGGCGGGGCGGCCGCCGTGGTCGTCTCCACCGAGCGGGCGCGGAGCCTGCGCCGCGCGCCCGTGCACGTGCTCGGGGTGGCGGAGGCCCAGTCGCACCGGCACATCGCCGCGATGCCCGACCTGACCGTCACGGCGGCGTGCGAGAGCGGCGCGCGGGCCTTCGCCGAGGCCGGCCTCGCCCCCGCCGACGTCGACCTGCTGATGCTCTACGACGCCTTCACGATCACGCCGATCCTCTTCCTGGAGGACCTCGGCTTCTGCGCCAAGGGCGAGGGCGGCGCCTACGTCGAAGGCGGGCGGACCGGCCCCGGCGGCGGCGGGATCCCGGTGAACACGAACGGCGGCGGGCTCTCCTACCAGCACCCCGGCATGTACGGCCTGCTCGAGATCGTCGAGGGCGTCCGCCAGCTGCGCGGCGACGGCGGCGACCGGCAGGTCGAGGGCGCCCAGGTGGCGCTCGTGCACGCCAACGGCGGCGTGCTCTCGAGCCAGTGCACCGCCCTGCTCGGCGCCGCGGACACCGTCTGACGGCTCGCGCTCAGCCCGCGATCACCTCGGCGTCTAGGTCGGATCCAGGAGGTTCATGCTCACGATGATATCGTCGCGATATCATACTGCTGCCACCGGAGAGGACCCCGCTCTACGTCCGGCTCGCCACCGAGGAGGCGCAGCACCTCGAGCGCGCCGTCGTCGCGTCGGGCAAGAGCAAGCGCCAGCTCGTCGAGGAGGCGGTGCGCGAGCACCTCGGCGAGGACGGGCTCGTCGTCGGGCGCGCGGCGCTGCGCGAGGCGCCGACCGAGGTGCTCACCCTGCCCGAGGCGGCCGCGCTCCTGCGCCTCCCGGAGCCGGCGGTCGGCGAGGCCGCCGAGCGCGGCGAGCTGCCGGCTCGCCGGATCGGCAAGGAGTGGCGCTTCTCCCGCCGGGCGCTGCTCGAGTGGCTCGGCACCGCGCCGACCTCGACACGCGACGCGCAGACGGTGCCCGTGAGGCCTACGCTGCGCGAGACGTGGACCCCTTCTCGCTCATCGTCGCCGGTGGCCTCGGCCTGCTCGTGGTCGTCTTCCTGCTGATCGGCTTCCTCTACCCGGGCTCGGGCGCGGACGTCCTGGACTGGAAGCCGACCCGGGCCCCCGAGGTCGAGGCGGACAACGAGCTCGACGACGTCGCCCAGATGATCGCGGCGCAGAACGAGATGCGCCGCCGCCGCGGGGCCCCTGAGCGCTCCAAGGCCGACGTCCAGGCCGACGTCGCCCGCGACCAGGCCGCGTTCGACGAGCGTGCCGCGGCCTACGCCGCCGACCGGCGGAGCGCCGGTCGGCCGATGGACAAGCGGGACATCTAGTGCCCAGGCCGCTTGCGCCGCGACCCGGGGTCAGGAGCCGCCCGTGGCGCGCGTCCTGATCGTCGGCTGCGGCTGCCGCGGCCAGGCC
>CALMNS010000390.1 GCA_937871635.1 uncultured Solirubrobacter sp. | reverse complement strand
GCCCGGGGCCGGCTCGAGGACCGGATGGTCGTCGTCCCCGGCCCGGGGCGGGGCGGACCGGGTGCCCGACGAGCGCCGGTCGAGCCAGCCGAGCCAGTGGTCCCACCAGCTCCCCTCGTGCGGGTTCGAGCGCTCGAACCACGCGTCGGGGTCCGTGGGCGTCGTCGCGGCCGTCCGGTAGCCGGCGGCGCGACCACCGGGCGGGCGCAGGATGGCCTGCAGATGGCCGCCGCTGACGAGGACGAAGCACGCCTTGGAGCCGACCATGCGGGCGGTGCGGTAGCAGCTGCGCCACGGGGTCAGGTTGTCGGTGAGCCCGGCGATCAGGTAGGCGGGCGCCCGGACCCGGCGGAGGTCGACCGCGCGGCCGAGGACCTCCAGGGCGCCGGGCTTCGTGAGCAGATTGCCGAGCGTGAGCTCCATCAGGTCGCGCACGAGCCCGGCGGACAGGTTGGTCGTGTCCTCCGACCAGCTGAACAGGTCCATGCGCGGGATGTCGGCGGCCAGCAGGTAGCGCTGGACCCACGCCCACCAGATGCTGTCGACCGGGCGCAGCCACGCCAGCGAGGTCTGCAGCCGCCGCCCGTCGACGTACCCGTCGCGCTCGATCCGCGCCAGCGCATCGGCCGCGGTCGCGGGGGTCATGAGCCCGGTCGGGCTCGCCGGATCGGAGTGGTCGAGCACCGACACCGTGAGCGTGTAGCTGGCGACCTCGTCCTGGCGGCCGAGGTCGGCCAGGTGCGCGAGGGCGATCGTGAGCAACTGGCCGCCGGCGCACACGCCGAGGACGTGGGCGCGCTCGGTGCCCGCGATCGCCCGCACCGCGTCGAGCGCCTCGACGATCGCCGCGATGTAGGTGTCGAGGTCCTGGTCGCGATGCTCCGGGCCCGGGTTCAGCCAGGAGATGTGGAAGACCTGCATGCCGCGCTTGACCGCGTACTCGACGAGGCTGCGCCCCGGCGAGAGGTCGGTCAGGTAGTACTTGTTGACCAGCGACGGCACGACCAGGAGCGGCTCCGTCCTGACCTCGGGGGTGGCGGGGTCGTACTGGATGACCTCCATGACGGGCGTGCGCAGGACGACGGCCCCCGGCGTCGCCGCCAGCTCCTCGCCGAGCACGAAGTCCCCCGGCTCCGAGCGCGCCGGCAGCCTCGCCGGCTGGCGGACGTCATGCGCGAAGCGCCGGGCGCCCAGGACCAGGTTGCCCCCGCCGGTGTCGATGGCGACCTTCCAGGCGGCGGGATTGGTCAGCGGCCAGTTGGCCGGCGCCAGGGCGGCGATGAGGTTCACGGCGATCAGCCGGACGCGGTAGTCGTCGGCCGGGTCGAGCTCGGCGGCGTCGAGGACGTCCTCCACGGCGTCGGCGATCGCCGAGTGGCCCTGGGCGAGTGCCCGGAAGAGCGGGTTGCCCGTCCACGACCGGTCGTCGTAGCGGCGGTCGCCCTTGAGAGGGTCGATCTCCGAGCGGCCGGTCGCGATGCGCCCTCCGTCCTCGATGAGGCGCGCCAGCGGGCCGGCCAGGGCACCAGGCCGGCGAACGAGTCGCCGGGCCAGCGCGACCGACTCCCGGATCGCGAACGGGCGGCGGGCCAGCCCGATCGTCGCCGTCAGGAGCGCGGCGTCGAAGTCGATCCCGGGCTGGTCGCCCGCTCGGGCGCTGCGTTCCGCCTCCTCGGCCTCCTCGGGATCCGGCAGCAGCGGCTCGGTCGGGGGTACGAAGACGCGGTAGCCGCTGGCACGGGACCACGCGGTGGGGCGCGGAGGACCCGCCGGCCGCCTCTGGGCCCGGCGGGCGGTTGCCCGGGTCACGCCCGGAGCTCCGGCGTGGTGCATAGCGTTGTGACCAAGCGATTGGTAGATTACACCCAACGACCACTTCGGGCGAGCCATCGTCACCGGAATCGCAGCCGCGACGCGCGTTCGCCTGCAGACGCCGGTGGGCCGGCGCTCAGGAGGAGGTGCTCAGCACGGCTGGCAGTCCGAACCGAGGAAGTGCGGCCACGCAGGCAGCGGCGCGCGGCCCCAAGCGGCGCGACAAGGAGGTGCTCGACGCGGCCGCGAAGGTGTTCCACGAGCGCGGCTACGCCGACGCGTCGGTGCAGGACGTCGCCGACGAGCTCGGGATCCTCAAGGGCAGCCTGTACCACTACATCGACACGAAGGAGGACCTCCTCTTCCGCCTGCTCGAGGGGACGCACGACGACGTCAACCGGATCCTCGAGGAGGTGCGCGCCCACCCGGGCCTCGACGTGCTCGAGCGCCTGCGGCTGTACGTCCAACGTCAGGTCGAGTACAACCTCGCCAACGTCGAGCGGGTCGCCGTCTTCTATCACGACCTCGATCGCCTCGGGGAGAAGCGCCGCCGCGACATCCTGGCTCGGCGCAAGGCGCATGAGTCCTTTGTGGCGGGGCTGATCTCCGAGGCGCAGCGGACCGGGGCCGCCAACCCCGCGCTCGACGTGCAGGTCCTCAGCCGCTGCGTCTTCGCGACGATCATCTGGACCTACAAGTGGTTCCGCCCTGACCGCGACGGCCCCGAGCACGTCGCCCACTCGTGCGCGGACTTCGCCCTCCGCGGCCTGATCGGTCAGACGGCGCCCGTCGCGCTCCCGCCGGTGTCCTGACGGGGGCGCGCGCGAAGCTCAGGGCGCCGACTCGGGGAACAGCTCGATGGTTCGCTCGACGATCTCGTCGAGGCCGACGTCGAAGAGCTCGACGGCGTTGCCGTCCGGGTCGGCCACGTACATCACCGTGGCGCCGCCCCAGCTCACCGGCTCCGGCCACAGGCGCCGGCCGCCGGCGCGCTCGACGCGCTCGAGGGTCGCCGCGACGTCGTCGACGACGAGCGCGAAGTGCGGCAACGGCGCCGGGCGCGGGGCGCGAGCGAACTCCGGCGCGGGCCCGACGAACTGCACCAGCTCGATCGCGCCCGTCCGGAACCCGATGTAGCAGAAGGCGAAGGCGACGCCCGGAGGGCCCCCGAAGACGGCGCGGGCGCCCTCCCCCCGGTTGACCGCGGGCTTGAACAGCCAGTGCCCGTCGAGCGCGTCGAGGTAGAAGGCGGCGGCGCGCTCGATGTCGGCCACGAGGACGCCGGTGTGGTGAAGCTGGTCGGTCGGCACCGTCCCGAAAGCCTACCGGTCGATTGGTTGAGCACCGAGGGTGCGGGCGTGGTCCGCCGGCCATCACCGGGGGGCTCCTGGTGTCCGACCTCGAGCGGGCGATCGCGTTCCACGTCGAGGCGCTCGGGGGGGGCTGACCTCAGCTTCGCCGGGGTCGGTGCCGCGCTAGGTCTTGTCAATCAATCGGTCGTTTGTCAACATCCCGCTCCCCCATGCCAGGGACCGAGGGAATGCCGACACTGGCCGGGCTCCTCGAGCGCGCCGCCGCTCGCTTCGGCGGCGCCGGGGTGATCTTCGAGGACGACCGCCGGTCGTACCCCGACCTGTTCGCGGCGGCGACGGCCTACGCCCGTCGTCTGCGCGCACTCGGCGTCCAGCCCGGGGAGACGATCGGGATCTTCATGGGGGACCGCCCCGAGTACCTGGCCGCCGTCTACGGCGCCGCTCGCGTGGGTGTCGTCGCTGCGCCGATCAACAGCCGCTTCAAGGCCCGCGAGCTACGCCACGCGATCACGAGCGCGGAGCTGCGCGTCGTGATCTGCGGCGGGGACAGCGACGGCTTCGTGGACTACGCCGGCCTCGTCGAGGAGGCACTCGGCGACCTCGACGGACAGGACGCGAACCGCCTGGAGCTCTCGCAGGCGCCGGCGCTGCGCCAGGTCGTCGCGGTCGAGTCCGTCGCCAATCCGGCCGTCATGACGATGGAGGCGTTCGCCGCCGGTGAAGAGCGTGCGGCCGCTGAGGAGATCGACGAGCTCCAAGCGCGCATCGAGCTCGGCGACACGGCGATGATCCTCTTCACCTCGGGCACGACGGCGATGCCGAAGGGCTGCGTGATCTCCCATTCGGCGCTGGTGCGGCCCGCCTACGCGATGGTGGACCGGTTCCTGCTCACCACCGAGGACCGGATGTGGGACCCGCTCCCGTTCTTCCATCTCGCGTCGCTGCTGCCGCTGCACGCCTGCATGGTCGCCGGGTCGTCGTACTGCGCGATGCGCCGCTTCGAGCCCGGTGCGGCGCTCGAGATGATGGAGCGCGAGCGCTGCACCACCGCGTTCCCGGCGTTCGAGACGATCTGGCTCGCCGTGCTGAACCATCCGCGGTTCGACAGCACGGACCTCGGTTCCCTGCGCCTCGTGCTCAACGTCGGGACGCGCGAGCGTCTCGAGCAGATGCAGAGGCGCCTGCCGCAAGCGATCCAGATCTCGTCCTACGGCTGCACCGAGCTCGGCGGGGTGATCGCGTTCGGTCATGTCGAGGACCCGCTCGAGCTGCGTGTCACGACGTCCGGCCGGCCGTTCCCGGGCATGGAGATCCGGATCGTCGACCCCGAGACCGGTGAGGAGCTTCCGCCGGGCCGTCGTGGGGAGATCGTCGGCCGCGGCCACTCGATGTTCTCCGGGTACTTCGATGAGCCGGCGCTGACCGCCAAGGCGATCGATCACGAAGGGTGGTTCCACACCGGCGACCTCGGCGAGCTCGATGAGGAGGGGCGCGTGAAGTTCCGCGGCCGCCTCAAGGACATGCTCAAGGTCGGCGGCGAGAACGTGGCGGGCGCCGAGATCGAGGATTACCTGCTGACCCACGACGCCGTTGAGATCGTCCAGGTCGTGGGCGTTCGGGATGCCCGCTACGACGAGGTGCCGTGCGCGTTCGTCCAGCTGCGAGCGGGGGCGACGGCGACCGAACAGGAGCTCATCGACTTCTGCCTCGGCGAGATCGCGACCTTCAAGGTCCCGCGCTACGTTCGCTTCGTCGACGCGTGGCCGATGTCGGGCACCAAGGTCCAGAAGTTCAGGCTGCGCGAGCGGATCACCGAGGAGCTCGACGCGGCCGGGGTCACCGAGGCGCCGCGGCTGAGGTCGAAGGTCTGATG
>CALMNS010000389.1 GCA_937871635.1 uncultured Solirubrobacter sp. | reverse complement strand
CGCGCGACCAGCTCGCCGGCCACCGCCAGACCGATCCCGCGCGAGGCACCGGTGACGATGGCCACGCGGCCTTCGAGGCTGGAGCCCTTCACGACCGCGCGAGCTCGGCCGACCGGCCGTCGGTCGGCGTCTCGCCCCGACCCTCCCAACGGCGCAGCTCGCGCTGGGCGATGGTGCGCTTGTGGACCTCGTCGGGCCCGTCGGCGAGGCGCAGCGTGCGCGCGTGCGCCCAGAAGTTGGCCAGAGGCTGATCGTCGCCGACTCCGCCGCCGCCGTGCACCTGGATCGCGCGGTCGATCACCCGCAGCGCGGTGGCCGGCGCGGCGACCTTGATCGCGGCGATCTCGATCCGAGCGTGGCGGTTGCCGACCGTGTCCATCAGCCAGGCCGTCTTCATGACGAGCAGGCGGATCATCTCGAGCTCGATGCGCGACTCGGCGATCCAGTCCATGACGTTGGCGTTCTCGGCCACGGGCCGGCCGAAGGTCGTGCGCGAGAGCGCGCGCTGGCACAGCAGGTCGAGCGCGCGCTCGGCCATGCCGATCAGCCGCATGCAGTGGTGGATGCGGCCCGGCCCGAGGCGAGCCTGCCCGATCAGGAAGCCGTCGCCCTCGCCCGCCAGCAGGGCATGGGTGGGCACGCGCACGTCGTGCAGGACGATCTCGGCGTGGCCCTCCCGGTCCTGGTAGCCGAACACGGGCAGCGTGCGGACGATCTCCACGCCGGGCGTGTCGAGCGGCACCACCAGCATGGACTGCTGGCGGTGGCGCGGCGCGTCGGGGTTCGTCTTGCCCAGCACGATCAGCACGCGGCAGTTGGCGTGCGGCGCGTTGCTGATCCACCACTTGCGCCCGTTGATGACGTACTCGTCCCCGTCGCGCTCGATCCGCGTGGCGATGTTGGTGGCGTCGGACGAGCCCACGTCGGGCTCGGTCATCGCGAACGCGGAGCGGATCTCGCCGTCGAGCAGCGGGCGCAGCCATCGCTGCTTGTGCTCCTCGCTGCCGAACTGGCTGAGCACCTCCATGTTCCCCGTATCGGGCGCGTTGCAGTTCATCGCCTCGGGCGCGAGGTGCGGGCTGCGGCCGCTGATCTCGGCCAGCGGTGCGTACTCCGCGTTGAGCAGGCCGGGACCCTCGTCCGGGTTGGGATGGAACAGGTTCCAGAGCCCGCGCGAGCTGGCCTCCGCCTTGAGCTCCTCGAGCACCGGCGGATGGAAGTTCGGATGGCCCGAGGCGCGCATCTGCTCCTCGTAGACGGCTTCCGCGGGATAGACCCGCTCGTCCATGAACGCGTGGAGGCGCTCTTGGAAGTCCTTACAACGGTCGGTCAGCTCGAAGTCCATGGCTCGCGGCTCCTGTTCGGTGGGGGGAGTGTCACGTCGTCCTGCGCTTCTACCGCCGACGTCATCTTCAGCTTGGAGCCCTGCGGCCCCGCGGATCGTTCGAAGGGCACGGTCAGTCGAGGACGGCGGTGGCCTCGACCTCGACGAGGAGGTCAGGCGCGGCGAGCGCACTGACGCCGATCCCGGTGATCGGCGCGGCCGGCGTGACGCCCAGCCGTGCGGCGGCCCGACCGATCCCCTCCACCAGCTGGCCCATGCTGTCTCCCGACCAGTCGACGACGTAGAGGGTCAGCTTCACGAGATCGTCGAAGGAGCCGTCGACAGCGGCCAAGGCAGCGGCGACGTTGAGGTAGCACTGCTCGACCTGGGCAGCGAGGTCGCCGGCGCCGACCGTGGTGCCGTCGGCATCCCAGGCGACCTGCCCGGCGAGGAAGACCAGCTTGGATCCCGTCGCGACCGCCACCTGCTGGTGGGTCGGGACCTTGGGCAGGCCCTTGGGGTTCATCAGGTGGACGGTCACGTCAGCTCCTTCGAGGGGCGTACAGCACAGCGGAACGTCCCATTGTACGAACTCGACGCCAAGCTCAACTAATGAAGCGACTGGGGCGTCCACCACCGGCCGGACCCGCAGGCCTTCCGCGGGCTGAGGGCTTGGGCGGCCGGTAACGCGCAGGCTCCAAGAGAGGAGGCTCAGCGCGGCGGCTCGCGCGCGATCGCCCGCGAGCGAGCGCGCAGGTCGCGCAGCTGCTGGGAGAAGTCGGCGATCGCTCGGTCCATGGCGGCCGGAACCGGCCCTCGCATCTCGCACTGGTCGCGCTGGTCGTGGAGTGCGGTGAGCGCGAGCTCCAGACGGCGAGCCCGGTGCGTGAGACGCTGGTGCTCGAGCTCGGCGCCGATGGTGCGCGCGAACGCGGCTCGTTGCGGCGGCTTCCGGTACGTACCGCTCATTCCGGGTCCTCCTCTCCCAGTCCACGCGAGGCGACCCAGTGGCTGACCTCGTGGCGCGAGGAGAGCTGGAGCTTGCGCAGGACGGCGCTGACGTGCGACTCGACGGTGCGGACGCTGATCCCCAGCCGCGCGGCGATGCGCTTGTACGCGTAGCCGCGGGCGAGGTGGTGGAGCACCTCGCGTTCTCGCGGCGTCAGCGCCGCGAGCTCGTCGGGTTCCTCGGCGGATGGAGTCGGCGCGCTGAACGCCTCCAGCACGAACGCGGCGAGGCGGGGGCTGAAGGACGCCTCGCCGGCGGCCACGGTGGCGATCGCCCGCAGGAGGTCGGCGGTGTCGATCGTCTTGGTGACGTAGCCCAGGGCGCCGGCCCGGATCATCGGGACGACGTCCTCGGCGGCGTCGGACACGGAGAGCGCGAGGACGGGCGGGCGGACGCCGAGGGAGGTCAGCGCTTGGAGCACCGCGACGCCGCCACCGTCCGGCAGGTGGACGTCGAGCAGGACGACGTCCGGGCGGGTGTCCACGATGACGGCGAGAGCCTCCGTCGGCGTTGCGGCGTCGCCGACCACGTCGTGGTGGGCGGAGAGCTCGGCTCGTACGCCGGCCCGGAAGAGGTGGTGGTCGTCGACGACCACGAGCCGCAGGCGGCCCTCGGAAGGCGTCATGACCGAGCCTCCGGGGCGTCGATGCGCAGGACGACCTCGGTGCCTTCACCCGTGACGGACTCGACGGCGGCGGTTCCGCCCGCGGCGGTCATGCGCCCGATGATCGCGTCGCGGACTCCGCGGCGCTCGGTCGGCACCTCGTTGAGCTCGAAGCCGCCGCCCTCGTCGCGGATGAACGCCTCGGCGCCGTCCGGGCCGGCCTGCGCGAACAGGTAGAGGCGCGCGCCCGGCGCGTGCCGCGCGGCGTTGCGC
>CALMNS010000388.1 GCA_937871635.1 uncultured Solirubrobacter sp. | reverse complement strand
CAGCGGCACCTCGATGCCCACGTCGTGGCCGAGCCAGCCCCGGTACAGCGCCTGCAGCTGGGCCGCCGTCTGCCGGGGCGCCTCGTGCCGTCCCCGGTAGACCCGCAGGACGCGGTGCTCGTCGAGGGCGAAGACCTCGCTCTCGCCGCCCGCCCCCAGCAGCCGCTCCCGGCTCGTCCCGAAGGCGGCCAGGAGCTCCGCCTCGCGCAGGACGTCGTGCGCCGACGGCGGGAGCGGCCCGCGCGGCGGGCGCCGCAGGACCCAGGCGTCCTCGCCGCGGCGGATGACGTAGGTCACGTTCGAGTGCCCCTCGCCGATCGCCTCGGCGGTCAGCTCGCCCGCCCCGGCGCCGAGCCCCTGGCCGTCGAGGTAGGCCTCGAGCGGGCGGCGGATGAGGAGCGGCTCGAGGTCGAGGGCGGAAGCCTCCTCGGGGGTGTCGACGATGGCGCTCACGGGTCGCACCCTAGAGTCCTTCGCCGCAACCCGCCGCCCTCCGGGCGGTTGAAGCTCCGTGATGTCCCCACGCCTGCCCACCCTCCTCGCCGCCGCGTTCGCGCTGCTCGCCCTCCTGGTACTCAGCCCGCCGGCGGCCGCCTCTTCCAAGCAGGTCATGACCTTCGAGGCGCGCGAGCTGCTGCGGGACGGCGAGCGCGAGCGCACCCTCGACGAGATCCGCGCCTTCGGGGTCCGTCGCGTGCGGGTCCTCATGTACTGGAGCTCGATCGCCCCCGAGCCCAACGCGCGCTCGAAGCCGCGCGGCTTCGACGCGACCGACCCGACGGCCTATCCGCAGGACGAGTGGGGCCCCTACGACAACCTGATGGCCGCCGCCCGCGCCCGCGGGATCGAGGTCTACGTGACGCTGACCGGCGAGCCCCCGCGCTGGGCGTCGCGCAATCGGGCGAGCGAGGCGAACCGGCGCACGAACCCGAGCGCGAAGGAGTTCGGCGCCTTCGCCCAGGCCGCCGGCCGCCGCTACGCCGACCAGGTGGCGATCTGGTCGATCTGGAACGAGCCCAACCAGCCGCAGTTCCTGCGCCCGCAGTTCCGCCGTGGCAAGGCGGTCTCCCCCGGCCTCTACCGCGGCCTCTACCGGGCGGCCCGCGCGGGGCTGCTCGCGTCGGGCAACGGGGACGACGAGATCCTCCTCGGGGAGACCTCGCCGCGCGGCAACGCGCGCGTCGTCGCGCCGCTCGCCTTCCTTCGCGGCACGCTCTGCCTCTCGCGCAGCTACCGCAAGCGGGCCTCCTGTGCCCGCCTCCCGGCCGACGGCTACGCCCACCACCCCTACAGCCGCTCGACGGGCCCGTCCTTCTCCGAGCCGGACGCCGACGACGTGACGATGTCGGGCGTCGGGCGCCTGGTCCGCGCGCTCGACCGGGCGGGCCGGGCTCGTGCCGTGCCGCGCGGGCTCAACGTCTACCTGACCGAGTTCGGGACGCAGAGCTACCCCGACCGCAGCTCGGGCGTGCCGCTGAGCCAGCAGGCCGAGTACAACGCGATCTCGGAGCGCCTGGCCTACCTCAACCCGCGGGTGCGCTCGTTCTCCCAGTACCTGATGACCGACGACAACCCGGGCACCGGGGGCGAGCGCTACGGCGGCTTCGAGTCGGGCCTGCGGACCTTCGCCGGGAAGGCCAAGCCCGCCTACGACGCCTTCCGGACGCCGCTCGTGGTCAAGGACTACGGGAAGTCGGACGTCCTGTGGGGCCTCGTCCGCCCGGCCGTCGGGGTCACCCGGGTCCGCGTCGAGTACCGCAACCGGGGCGCCCGGGCCTACCGGACGCTGCGCACCGCCGAGACGAACGCCAACGCCGTCTTCGGCTTCCGGACGAGCTCCCCGGCCGGACGCCGCTACCGCGTCGTCTGGACGGCGCCCGACGGGACCCAGTACACGGGGCCCGGGGTGCGCAGCTACCGATAGTGAGGAGCCGGGCTACGGGCGCCGGATCGAGCTCACCGTGAACGGGAGCTCGGGCGCCGCCGTCGCGCCGCGCTTGTCGAACTGGGAGTTGACCACCAGCAGCCGCCGGCCGGCCAGGGCGGCGGTCGTCGGGAAGCGGAAGGTCGGGTCGGTCCTCTCGCGGACCACCCGGCCCGAGCGCGCGTCGCGGGCCAGGCGCACCTCGGCGATCAGGCCGAGCCGGTTGCGCACCACGTAGAGGCTGCGTCCGCGGAGCACGAGCCCGTCGCCGGCCGAGACGGACGCCCCGCGGAGGTCGATCGCCCGGATGGTCCCGGTCGGCAGGTCCACCCGGTAGAGCCGGCCGAGTGTCGAGTGGACGTAGATCAGCGTGTCGTCGTCCACCGCGACGATGCCGTTGGCGTTGAAGCCCGGCTGGAAGTCCGGGTACGTCAGGGCCGGCGCCAGCGCCACGGTGTCGCCGGTCCCCGCGCGGATGTCCGCCAGGGCGATCCGGAAGAGGGTCGGCCGCTGCGAGTCGGTCACGTAGGCGTCGCCGTCCGGCGTGATGGCGATGTCGTTGAGGAAGCCGCCGGTGCCCGTGTCGAAGCGGCGGATCAGCGCACGGGTGCGCAGGTCGTAGACCCACACCGATCCCGTCGCGCCGCCGGCGACGAACAGCCGCCCGCGGTCGACCTTGAGCCCGACGGCGGTGGTGCGCCCGTCGGCGCCGCCGGGCAGGAACACCCGGGCCGTCCGGCCCTCGACGCGGCCGCGCAGGATCGTGCCGTCCGTCGTCGAGGAGACGAAGAACCGGCGCTCGTCGGCGGAGACCGCGATGCCCTCCGGGAAGGTGGCCTCGCCGGGCAGCGCGTAGGTGAAGCTCGGCCCTCCGGTACCGCGCTCGGTGCGCGGCTCGGCCGCGGCGGAGGCGACCGAGGCGAACGGGACGGCGGCGGCGAGGAGCAGGGCGGCAGGCAGTCGTGAACGCATCTTCACGGGGTACCCGCCCCGAGAGCGTTACTGTGCCCGCCCATGGCTCCGCAGCTGTGGTTGCTGCGGCACGGCGAGGCCGTGCCGCATGACTCCAAGCCCGACGCCGAGCGCGAGCTCACGACGCGCGGCGAGCGCCAGTCCGTGGCGGCCGGCGAGGCCCTGGCGCGGCTCGGCGTCGAG
>CALMNS010000387.1 GCA_937871635.1 uncultured Solirubrobacter sp. | reverse complement strand
CCGTAGAGGTAGACGGGCAGCCCGAGCTCCCCGAGCCGGTCGCCGAGCACGAGCGCCTCCGCGCACGCGGCGCCGCGGGCCTCGGGGGACCGGAAGACGATCGGGGCGACGTCGAGTGCGCCGACCCGCGGATGGGCGCCCGCGTGCCGGCGCAGGTCGACCCGGGCGATCGCCTCCCGTGCCCAGTCGGCCACCGCGCGGGCCAGGCCGCCCGGCTCGCCGGCCAGGGTGAAGACTGACCGATGGTGGTCTTCGTCCGCGCTCCAGTCGAGCACCCGCGCCCCGCCCGACCGCGCGAAGGCCGCGGCGATCGCCTCGAGGGCCTCGGCGTCGCGGCCCTCGGAGACGTTCGGGACGGCGAGCAGGGTCACGCGGCGAGGACGAGCGCGCCGCGCTCGAGCACCCGGGTGCCGCCGACGTCGAGGGTCGGCTCGAGCACCACCGAGTCGAGGTGGATCGGGACAGCGACCGTGCCGCCGATCCCGGCGCTCGCCCCGAAGGCGACGTGCAGCGTCCCGAGCATCTTCTCGTCCTCGAGCACGTTGCCGGTGAGGGTGGCCTGCTCGTTCGTCCCGATCCCGAGCTCGGCCAGGTTCGTGCCGAGCTCGCCGGCGCCCCGCAGCGCGGCCAGGAGCCGCTCGCCCTCCGCGCCGTGCGCCTCGGCGAGCCGGCCGTCGCGCACCACGAGCTCGGCCGGCCCGTCGCCGACCAGGCCGATCCCGGCTAGCGAGGAGACGAAGAGCCGCCCCTCGCCCCCCTTCGGGGCGATGAAGCCCTCGCCGCACGGCAGGTTGCCGAACGCCCGCGGGCCGGTGAGGTCGCCGTCGTCGGGGATCCCCTCGCGGCCCGTCAGGTCGAGGCGCAGGTCCGAGCCGGCCGGGCAGGTCAGGTGCGCCTCCCCCGCGCCGGTGAGGAGGTCGGCCAGCGCGCGCGACCGGCGCTGGACCGCCTCGAGGTCGCAGGCCATCAGCCGCGCGAGGAGGTCGGCGGTGACCCCGGGCAGGGTCGCCCCTCGGGCCCCCGCGTCGGAGGCCGCCTTGCGCGCGCGGGTGTGCGAGAGGGACTTGGTGGTCGGCGCGATGAAGACGTCGGCGGCGGCGAGCGCGGCGGCCACCGGAGCCGGGGGCTCGTTGCCGTCGCCCTCGCGCGCGTCCATGACGCACAGCACCGCCT
>CALMNS010000386.1 GCA_937871635.1 uncultured Solirubrobacter sp. | reverse complement strand
GCGCGAGAGCTTGTCGCACTCGGCCCGGGTGCTGGCGTAGACGATGCCGGGCAGCCCGCCGGGCTCGGCCAGCGCCGCGCCGATCCCGCGGTGGCCGGCCTCCTTGGTCGGGCACGAGACGACCGCGAAGGAGAGGTTCGGCCGGTCGAAGCCCGTCGAGACCAGGACGGGCTCGCGCAGCCCGAGTCGCTCGACGATGTCCCGCGCCACCTGCGGGGTGGCCGTGGCGGTCGAGGCGACGATCGCCGCGGCGCCGAGGTAGCGCGCCGCGTCGGCGAGCCGGAAGTAGTCCGGCCGGAAGTCGTGGCCCCACTGCGAGACGCAGTGGGCCTCGTCGACGACGAACAGGCCGATCTCCGCGCCGCGCAGCTTCTCGACGAAGCCGGGCGACGCGAAGCGCTCGGGGGCGACGTAGAGGAGGCGGACGTGGCCGGCCACCGCGGCGTCGAGCGCCCGCCGGTTCGTCGCCGCGTCCTGCTGGGCGTTGATGAGCGCCACGCGGCCCGGCGCCACGCGCTCGACCGCCTCCACCTGGTCCTGCATGAGCGAGACGAGCGGGGAGACGACCAGCGTGAGGTCTGTCCGCATGAGCCCCGGCAGCTGGTAGCAGAGCGACTTGCCCGAGCCGGTGGGCATGACGACCAGCACGTCGCGGCCCTCGAGTGCCGCGCCGACCGCGTCGCGCTGCCCGGGCCGGAACCCGTCGAAGCCGAAGAGCTCGTGCAACGCGCCCTCGGGGTCGCGCGACCGGGCGACCGGTTCAGGCGGGGGCGGGCCGAGGCCCGGGAGGGCGAGCGGGGAGTGGTCGGTGGCCAGGGACACGAGGACAGACGACCCTACCGGCGCTTCCGGCGGTCGCCGGGGCGCGGCGGAGAGTTGTGACGTTCGCCGGAGCGGGGCGGAGCGTTGTGACGGGTCGCGCCGCCGAGCCAGGGGAGCTACGCCCGCGCGAGCGGCAGGGCGACCGGCTCAAAGGCGTCCTTCTCCTGCCCCTGCTCGCCCGCGGCCAGCGGGTAGTCGCCTGAGAAGCAGGCGTCGCAGTGGGTCTCGCGGGTGCCGTCGATCGCCGCGTAGACCCCGTCGAGGGACAGGTAGGCGATGGAGTCGGCCCCGAGCTCCTCGGCCACCTCGGCCTCCGTGCGGCCGTGGGCGATCATCTCCTCGCGGGTCGACATGTCCACGCCGTAGTGGCACGGGTTGCGGATGGGCGGGGCGGAGATCCGCAGGTGGACCTCGGCGGCGCCCGCGTCGCGGAGCATTTGGACGATCTGGCGGGTGGTGTTGCCGCGGATGATCGAGTCGTCGACCACCACGAGGCGCCGACCCCGCACGACGTCGGCCAGCGGGTTGAACTTGAGCCGCAGGCCGTGCTTGCGCAGCTCCTGACCGGGTTGGATGAAGGTCCGCGCGACGTAGCGGTTCTTGACGAAGCCGTCGTCCTGGGGCAGCCCGGACGCCCGCGCGTAGCCGCGCGCCGCGGCGTTCCCGGAGTCCGGCACCGCGATGACCAGGTCGGCGCTCGGCGCCGGGGCCTCGGCGGCGAGCAGCTCGCCCATCCGCGAGCGCGAGGTCTGCACCACGCGGCCCTCGAGCCGCGAGTCCGGCCGGGCGAAGTAGATGTGCTCGAAGACGCAGAACGCGCGGCGCTCGCCGTGGACGACCTGCCGCGTGCGCAGGCCCTTCTCGCCCAGCGTCACGCACTCCCCCGGCTCGACCTCGCGCAGGTACTCCGCCCCGATGATGTCGAACGCGCACGACTCCGAGGCGACGCAGTAGCGCCCGTCAAGCATGCCGAGCGCCAGCGGCCGCAGCCCGGCCGGATCGCGGAAGGCGACCACGCGGTCCTTGGTCATCACCACGGTGGAGAAGGCGCCCTCGAGCTGCGGCATGACGTCGGCGATCGCGTCCTCGACCGTCTCCGCCGGATGGGTGGAGAGCAGCGCGGCGATGATCTCGGAGTCCGACGTGGAGCGGAAGGCGACGCCGCGCTCGCGCAGCGCGGCGTGGAGCTCCACGGCGTTGGTCAGGTTGCCGTTGTGGCCCAGGGCGAGCTCGCGCGTGTCGGCCCGCCAGACGGGCTGGGTGTTCTCCCACGAGTTCGCGCCCGTGGTCGAGTACCGGACGTGGCCGATGGCCATCTCGCCGTGCAGCGCGCGGAGCTTCTGCTCGTCGAAGACCTGGTTGACGAGGCCCTGGTCGCGCACGGTCATGATGTGGCCGCCGTGCGCCGAGGCGATCCCGGCCGACTCCTGCCCGCGGTGCTGCAGCGCGTAGAGCGCGAAGTAGCTCAGGCGCGCGACGTCGTGGTCCGGCGCGTAGACGCCGAACACGCCGCACTCGTCGCGCGGGCCATCACGGGGATCAGGCGGATCGGCGGGGGAGGGGTTCACAGCCAAGGGGCGAAGCAGCGCTGTCTGACCAGACTACCGACGGCCCCGGCGGCCGCCGGTCGGTGCGCCCTCCCGCCGGTCGCTTCCCGGAGCCACCCGCCCGGTCACTCCATCACTCCATCAGCCCGGCGAGCCCACCCGCATGCACGCGCGCGAGCTCCTCGACCGCGATCTCCGCGAGCGCCCCCTCCGGCCCCGCCAGCGAGAGCCCCGGACCGCCCACCACGCCGAGCCCGATCGCCGCGGTGCCGAAGCCGCGCAGCGCCTCGGGCGGGCCGGAGACCACGAAGGCCCCGGGGCCCTCGCCGAACAGCCGGGCCTGGAGC
>CALMNS010000385.1 GCA_937871635.1 uncultured Solirubrobacter sp. | reverse complement strand
AGGCCGGACCTACGTGCTCACGGGGCCGGCCGCGATCACCTACGCCGACGTGGCCGCCGAGCTGTCGGCCGCCACCGGAGCACCGGTCGCGTTCGTCAACCTCGCCGACGGGGACGCGGTGCAGGCCCTCGTCGCGCGCGGCCTGCCCCATGGCATAGCCGAGCAGGTCGTCGCCGTCTTCGCGATGCTGCGCCGCGGCGCGGCGGAGCGGGTCACCGACGCGGTCGAGACGCTGACGGGACGCCCGCCGCGCGACTTCGCCGCCTTCGCGCGCGACCACGCCGACCACTTCGCGCCCGTCTCGCTGGGGGCGCCCCGATGACCGCCGCCGAAGCCAACAAGGCCCTCATCCGCCGGGTCTTCGAGGAGATCATCCCGGCCGGCGACACCGCCGCGATGCGCGAGGTCATGGCCCCGGACTTCCTCGACCACGACCCGCTCCCGGGCCAGCCCGCGGGCGGCGCGGGCGGGGAGCACGTCGTGCGCACCATGCACACCGCGCAGCCCGATCTGCGGTTCTCGATCGACGACCTCCTCGCCGAGGGGGACCGGGTGACGATCCGCTGGACGCTGCGGGGCACGAACACCGGGCCGATGCTCGGCCGCCCGCCCACCGGTCAGCCGGTCGAGTACGCCGCCATCGTGATCTTCCGCATCGCCGACGGCCGGCTGGCGGAGCGGTGGGCGGCGTGGAAGCCCGGCTTCGCCCCCGGGCCGCCGGCACCGCCGGTACCGCCGGCCGAGGAGACGACGCCCGGGGCCGTCAGGCTCCGTGGCACTTCTTGAACTTCTTGCCCGACCCGCACCAGCACGGCTCGTTGCGCCCGACCTGCTCGTCGGCCTCGAGCCGGCGCTGCTGCACGGGAGCCGAGGCGAGGACGGGCTGGGGCTCGTCCGGGTCGGCCTCGACGCCGTACCCGTCGCCGCCGTAGGGGCTCGGCTGGTCGTCGAGCGTCCCGCCCGAGTAGTTGAGCGGGGCGCCGCCCGTGGCACCCGCGGCCGCCGGCGTCGGGACCGGGCCCTGGGCGGAGCCGTTCTCGCCCTCGACCTGCACCTCGACGTTGAAGACCATCCGGGCGAAGTCCGACCAGATCGAGTTCATCAGGTCCTGGAAGAGCGTGAACGCCTCGTTCTTGTACGCGACCAGGGGGTCGATCTGGGCGAACCCGCGCAGGTGGATCCCCTCGCGCAGGTAGTCCATGTCGTAGAGGTGCTCGCGCCACTTCTGGTCGATGATCTGGAGGATCAGGTAGCGCTCGAGCGCGCGCATGAGCTCCTCGCCGAGCTCGGTCTCGCGCTGCTCGTAGAGCTTGAGCGCGTCCTCGATGAGCAGGCGCTTGAGCTCGGTCCGGTCGACCTGGTCGCGGTCGAGGTCCTCCGGGCCGAAGTCGACCTCGAAGAGCTGGTCGAGCTGGACCCAGAGCTCGGCGAGGTCCCAGTCCTCGACGTAGTCGCCGGGGGTGTACTCGTCGACGAGCCGGTCGACCACCTCGGTGATCTGCTCGCGCGCGACGGGGCCCATGTCGCGGCCCTCGAGCACCTCGTCGCGGTACCGGTAGACGACCTCGCGCTGCTGGTTCATCACGTCGTCGTACTCGAGGACCCGCTTGCGCATCAGGTAGTTCTGCTCCTCGACCTTCTTCTGCGCGCCCTCGATCTGCTTGGAGAGCATCTTCGCCTCGATCGGCTCCTCGTGGCCGTCCTCGTCGACGGGACCGAGGCGGTCGAGGATCCGGTAGATGCGGTCCCCCGCGAAGAGGCGGACGAGGTCGTCCTCGGCGGAGAGGAAGAAGCGCGACTCGCCCGGGTCGCCCTGGCGGCCGGCGCGGCCGCGCAGCTGGTTGTCGATCCGGCGCGACTCGTGGCGCTCGGTCCCGCAGATGAACAGGCCGCCGGCGTCGAGCACCTGCTCGCGCGCGTCCTGGACCCGGGCGTCGATGGCGGGCAGGATCTCGGCGAAGCGCTCGTCGTAGTCGGGGTCGCCCGGCTTGAGGCCCAGCTTGGCGAGCTCCATCTGGGTCTGGTGCTCGGCGTTGCCGCCCAGCTTGATGTCGACCCCGCGGCCGGCCATGTTGGTGGCGATGGTCACGGCGCCCGGCCGGCCCGCCTCGGCGATCGTCGCGCCCTCGATGGCGGCGTACTCGGGCTTGGCGTTGAGGACGGCGTGGCGGATCCCGCGCTCGGTCAGCTGGGCGCCCAGCATCTCGGAGACCTCGACGGAGATCGTGCCGACCAGGATGGGCTGCCCCTGCTCGTGGCGAGCTTCGATCTCGCGGATCAGCGCGCTCCACTTGCCGTCCTTGGTCTTGAAGACCTGGTCGTTCTCGTCCTTGCGGATCATCGGCTGGTTCGTGGGGATCGGGATGACCGGCAGCTTGTAGACCTTCATCAGCTCGGTCGCCTCGGTGAGCGCCGTGCCCGTCATCCCGGCTAGCTTCGAGTACATCCGGAAGTAGTTCTGCAGGGTGATCGTCGCGAGGGTCTGGTTCTCCTCCTGGACCCGGACGCCCTCCTTGGCCTCGACGGCCTGGTGCAGCCCCTCCGACCAGCGACGACCCTCGAGGATGCGCCCCGTGAACTCGTCGATGATCTTGACCTCGCCGTCGACCACCGCGTAGTCGACGTCGCGCTTGTAGAGCGACTCCGCCTTGAGCGCCTGGTTGAGGTGGTTGACGAGGTTCCCGTTCTCCGCCTTGTAGAGGTGATCGATCCCGAGGAAGCGCTCGGCCTTGGCCACGCCCTGCTCGGTGACGGACACCGTCTTGTGCTTCTCGTCGAACTCGTAGTCGAAGTCCGCGACGTAGTCCTTCTTCATCCGCGGGTCCATGCCCTCGGGCGACTTGCCGGGCTGCAGGCGGGGGGCGAGGCGGGCGAACTTCGCGTAGAGGTCGGCCGCCTGCTCGGGGGCGCCGGAGATGATCAGCGGCGTCCGCGCCTCGTCGATGAGGATGTTGTCGACCTCGTCGACGATCGCGTAGGGATGCGACGTCCTGGGCTTGCCCTCCTCGTCGTAGCGCCCGCCGAACTGGGTCTTCTCCTCCAGCGTGGTGGCCATGTTGTCGCGCAGGTAGTCGAAGCCGAACTCGGAGTTGGTGCCGTAGGTGATGTCCGCCGCGTAGGCCGCGCGCTTCTCCTCGTAGGGCTGCATGTTCTGCAGCACGCCGAGCGAGAGCCCCATGAAGTCGTAGATCGGCTTCATCCACTCCGCGTCGCGGCTGGCGAGGTAGTCGTTGACCGTGACGACGTGGACGCCGGTGCCGGGCAGGGCGTTGAGGACGACCGCGAGGGTGGCGGTCAGCGTCTTGCCCTCGCCGGTCTTCATCTCGGCGATCGCCCCCGAGTGCAGGACCATGCCGCCGATCATCTGGACGTCGAAGTGGCGCATGCCCATGGTCCGTCGGGAGACCTCGCGGACGACGGCGAAGGTCTCCTCCAGGAGGTCGTCGAGGTCCGCCCCGTCGCGGGCGCGCTCGCGCAGGGAGGCGGCCTGCTCGCGCAGCTCGTCGTCGTCCTGGAGCTCGAGCTCCTCCTCCCAGGCGGCGATCTTCTCGACGCGCTTGGAGTAGGTGCGGAACTGCTTGCCCTCTCCAAGGCGAAGGGCACGGTCCAGGATCGACATGGATCCCAGGATAGAGGGGGGCCGAGGTGGCCTAGGTGGCCGGCAGGCCCTCCGACGAGGCGTCGGGGACCACCATCGGAGACGGTACGGCGACCCGGCCCTCGCGCCGGTTGCGGCGCTTGTCGCGGTCGCGCTTGACCTGGCGGGACATCTCGTCAGAGACCAGGTGGATCGCGTGTCCCATGTCCCGGGAGGCGTCGTGGGCGCGCAGCGTGACGCCCTTGAGGTAGAGCGTGACGTCGGCGACCGCGCAGTCCGGCGCGGAGGTCTTGGGCTCGACCCGGAGCTCCACCTCGAGCAGTGCCCCGTCGGGCACCTGCTTCCCGACTCGCTCGAAGCGCCGCTCGATCAGCGCGCGCCACTCGTCGGTCACCTGAAGGTCGCGTCCCTTGACCTCGATGCGCATGGGACTCCTCTCGTGGATGGGGTCCTCCGGGATCGTAGGGGACCCGGTGGCGTTTGTGAACCGTCCCGCCCCGTCGCCGGGGGATGGGTCAACGACGCTCCGGGAAAGGTCGCGCCTCAGGCCGGGCCACGTCCCGTGTCCGCCACCCGTGGCCTCCGCGGGCGGACGGTGGGCGTCCGTCAGGCCGACCAGGTGCCGTTTCCGCCAACGTGGTCCGGCCGACGGACGCCGCCGCGGGCTCCTCCTTCAATGACCGCCGTTGACCTCCAGCCCGCCTCAATACCGGAGCACACACGGGACGGCGCGCCGGTCGGCCGGTAATCGAACGTCAACGGCGCTCGAGTGAGGTGAGCGGGGCCGGACGGCATGGGCGGCGCGAGACGGGGCCGGACGGCGAAGGCGGCGCCAGACGGGGCCGGGTGGCGAAGGCGGCGCGAGACGGGGC
>CALMNS010000384.1 GCA_937871635.1 uncultured Solirubrobacter sp. | reverse complement strand
ACCTCGTGCGCCGGACGGGTCAGCGCGGCCCCTGAGCCGCGGCCCGCGCCCGCTTGCGCAGCGCCGCGAACTCGGGCCACGACCGCGTGTTGGCCACGTCGTCCTTCGTCAGCCAGGCGCGGCGGGCGGTGGCGATGCCGTAGCGCAGCAGCTCGAAGTTGCGCGCCGAGTGGGCGTCGGAGTCGACGAGGATCCGGACGCCCGCCCGGGCGGCCTCGCGGGCGTGGATCTCGTCGAGGTCGCGGCGATCGGGCGCCGCGTTGATCTCGAGCATCGTGCCGGTGCGGGCGGCCGCCTCGATGACCCGCTCCATGTCGAGGGCGTAGCCCGCCCGGGTCTCGATCTTCCGTCCCGTGGGGTGGCCGATCGCGTCGATCCACGGGTGCTCGATGGCGGCCACCATCCGGTCGGTCATCGCGCGCTCGCCCATCCCGAAGGAGGTGTGCACGCTGGCGATCACCCAGTCGAGGCGGGCGAGGAGCTCGTCGTCGTAGTCCGGAGCCCCGTCCGTGAGGATGTTCGTCTCCGTCCCGATCAGGACCTCGATGCCCTCGAGCGCGGCGTTGACCTCGGCGACCCGCTCGATCTGGCGCTCGAGCTCGGCCGGCTCCACGTGGTTGCCGAAGCCGTGGGAGGCGGAGTGGTCGGTGATCGCCAGGTACTCGTAGCCGCGCGCGAGCGCCGCCCGGGCCATCTCCTCGATCGACGCGCGGCCGTCGGAGGCGACGGTGTGGCAGTGCAGGTCGCCGCGGATGTCCGCGAGGGTCACGAGCTCGGGCAGCTCGACGCCCGGCTGGAGCTCGCCCCGCCCCTCCCGCAGCTCGGGCGGGATCCACGGGAGGCCGAGCCGCGCGTAGACCTCCTCCTCCGTCGCGCACCGGGTGGTCTCCCCCGTCGCGTCGTCGAGGATCCCGTACTCGGAGATGTGCAGGCCGCGGCGGACCATCAGCTCGCGCAGCCCGACGTTGTGGGCCTTCGAGCCCGTGAAGTGCTGCAGGACGTTGCCGAACTGGTCGGGCTCGACCACCTTGAGGTCGACCTTGAGGCCGGTGTGGAGGGTGACCCGCGCGCTGTTCTCGCCCGCGGAGCCGACCGAGTCGACCAGGGAGAGCTCGGTGAGGGCGGCGGCCAGCGCGGCGGGATCGCTCGCCGTGGCGATGACGTCGAGGTCCTTGACCGAGTCCGTCATCCGGCGCAGCGAGCCCGCGAGCTCCACCTGCCGGGCGGCCGGGTGGGCGCGCAGCGCGCCGACGACCTGCTCGCCGAGGGTCAGCGCGCGCGAGAGCAGGATCCGCGGCTCGGGCGTCCCGTCGACCCCGGCGTCGAGGACCTCGAGGAGCTTCTCCTCCACCTTGGCGCCGAACCCGCGGATCCCGCGCAGCTCGTGGCGCTCGCAGGCCGCCCGCAGCGACTCGAGCGAGTCGACGCCGAGCTCGTCGTAGAGCCTGCGCGCGCGCTTGGGGCCGAAGCCCGGCAGGTGCGAGACGGCTCGCAGGCCGCTCGGGTACTTCGCGCGGAGCTTCTGCGCGGCCGGGATGTCGCCCGTCTCGACCAGGGCGCGCAGCTTCTCGTCGAGCGTCTTGCCGATGCCGGCGAGCTCCGTGGCCCGGCCCTGGCGGGTGAGCTCGGCGACGGAGACCGAGGCGTCGCGCACCGCCTTGGCCGCGTTTCGGTAGGCGATGACCCGGTACTGCACGACCCCGTCGAGCTCGTAGAGATCGCCGAGCTCGTCGAAGGCGGCCGCGATCGAGGCGTTGTTGAGCTCGGTCATGTCCCGTACCGTACGGGGGCGCCCGCCGCTATACTTTCTGAAGTACGCCGATCGAAGGAGCCCCAGAATGGCCGAAGTGAACGCCGTCACCGACCAGAACTTCCAGGCGGAGGTGCTCGAAGCCGAGTCGCCCGTGCTCGTGGACTTCTGGGCTCCCTGGTGCGGGCCGTGCCGGATGGTGGCCCCGGTCCTCGAGGAGATGGCCGGCGAGCGCGACGACCTGAAGATCGTCAAGCTCAACGTGGACGAGAACCAGCAGACCGCGATGAACTTCGAGGTCCTCTCCATCCCGACGCTGATCCTGTTCCGCCACGGTGCCCCCGCCGCGAAGTTCGTCGGCGCGCTGCCCAAGAAGCGGCTCGAGGCCGAGCTCGAGCCCGCGCTCGCGTAGCGGCCGGCCGCCTGGGCCGCGGCGTTGCGCCACCCCGCCGGCGGGTAGGCCGGTTGGGTGAGACGCGGGCGCGTCATCC
>CALMNS010000383.1 GCA_937871635.1 uncultured Solirubrobacter sp. | reverse complement strand
CGTCGGGCTCGCCGTGCCGCACGTCGCGCGCCCCGCCGTGGGGCGCGACCTGAAGCGCCTGCTCCCGGCGTGCGCGCTGCTCGGAGCGGTGCTCGTCCTCGTCGGCGACGTCGCGGCTCGTCTCGTCATCGCTCCCGAGGAGCTTCCGGTCGGCGTGATGACCGCGGTGCTCGGGGCTCCGTTGTTCCTGCGCGTCGCGCGCCGCGGAGCGTCGAGCCGGTGAGTCTCGCGCAGCCCGCGTCCGGGAGGCGCTCCGCGACGGCGCTCGTGGGCCTGAGCCTGCTCGCCGGCCTGGCGCTCGTGGTGAGCCTCGGGATGGGAGAGTTCCCGATCGGCCCCGCGGACGTCGTCCGGTCGCTGGCGGGGGCCGGCGGGCCGCGCGAGGCGTTCGTGGTCATGGAGCTGCGGCTGCCGCGGGCCCTGCTGGCGTTCGCCGTCGGAGCCGCGCTCGCCACGTCCGGCGCGCTCCTTCAAGGGCTCACGCGGAACCCGCTCGCGGCACCGGAGATCGTCGGGGTGTCCGCCGGCGCCAACGCCGCCGCGGTGCTCGTGATCGTGGCCCTGCCGTCCGTGCCGGTCACCCTCCTGCCGCTCGCGGCGTTCGCGGGCGGCATCGTCGCGAGCGTCGTCGTCTACGCCCTGGCCTGGGAGCGCGGGAGCGCTCCGTCGCGGCTGCTGCTCGTCGGCATCGGCGTGACGACCGTCTCCTACGCGATCGTGATCGGCGTCATCAGCACGGTCGACGAGCTCGTCCACGCCAGCCAGCTCGTGACCTACATGGCCGGGAGCGTCTACGGCAAGGGATGGGCGGAGCTGCGCGCGCTCGCTCCGTGGCTCCTCCTCCTGCTGCCGCTCTGCCTCGCGGGCGCCCGGCACCTCGACGCGCTCTCCCTCGGCGACCCGGTCGCCCGCGGGCTCGGCGTGTCGATCGAGCGCGCGCGCCTCGGACTGCTGTGCGTCGGGACGGCGCTGGCCGCCTCGGCCGTCGCGATCGCGGGCCCCGTCGGCTTCGTCGGCCTGACCGGCCCGCACATCGCACGACGCCTCGCCGGCGCGTCGCACGCCACGCTCCTGCCCGTCGCCCTCGTGACGGGCGGCACCATGACGATCGTCGCCGACGCGGTGGCCCGAACGGCGTTCGCTCCCGTCGACATCCCGGTCGGGGTGGTCACCGCGGTCGTGGGAGCTCCCTACCTCGCGTGGCTGCTGTCGCGCGGCGGCCGTCGCGGAGCGGTCG
>CALMNS010000382.1 GCA_937871635.1 uncultured Solirubrobacter sp. | reverse complement strand
GGGCCCAGTAGACGACGCCGCCGAGGGCGAGGACGGAGACGAGCAGCCCGAGCAGCGAGCCGGCGCGGCCGCTCACCGGCCGCGCCTCTCGCCTGCGAGGCGGTGCCTAGGCGTCCGCGTCTGAGTGCTGGTCGGTGTCTCCGGCCGCCGTGTCGTCGCTCTCCGACGGAGCGCCGGGCAGCGTCTCCTGGTCGCCGCCGCTGCCGCCTTCGGCGCCGGGCTCACCCGGGGCGTCCTCGCGGGGGTCCAGCGCGTCCTTGTCGTCCATGGTCTGCTCCTGTTCCGTTGCCTGCGGTCACCATGGGCTACCCGCGTCTTAGCATCCGCACGTACGCGAGTGCCTGCGTTCGCGCCGGCCGGCATCCGCGATCCGCACCTTCCGGTCCCAGGCCCGCTCCGGCGATTCGCCTTTCTTGCGATTGGCGCTAAGGCGTGACGCCTCGTGCCGATTCACGTGCTGCGGGCCGCTTGTGGGCCTGATCTGAGTGGGCGTACCGCGCGTGGGGATCGCGGGAACGGGCTTGCTTCTATCGCGAGGAGTCGAAGTGCCGAACGGATTCGTCACCTTGAGGCCGCGGGCTCTGCTCGGCGCCCTGGTTGTGGCGCTGGTGTTGGCCGTTCCCGGGAGCGCGCAGGCGTGGACGGCGACTCCGGCGGCGGGCGGGAGTTGCTGGTCGGCGACGAGGTCTCTGTTGGTGATCAGTTTGCGTTGAGCGCGCCGGTGGCCGGGCAGTTTGTGGTGAGCAATTCGGCCGGCACGTTCGCCGGTGCGGTGCCGACCGGCTGCGGTCCGGCTGAGACGGGCGAGCTGACCTGCTCGACGGGTTCTTATCCGCGGGTGACGATCGCGTCCGGCGAGGGGGCAGACGAGGTCACGGTGTCGGCCGATTCGCCGGTGACGAGGCTTGAGGGTGGAGACGGAGATGACCTCCTGACCGCTGGCCCGGGCAATCAGGAGCTCGACGGCGGAGCGGGCGCAGATGTGCTGGAGGGCGGCGCCGGGGAGGATCGGCTGTTCGGCGGGCTCGGTGCGGATGAGGTGTCGGGCGGTGAGGGAGCTGATGCGCTCGACGGCGGCGAGGACGCCGACTCGATGCTGGGTGGCGGCGCAGCTGACGTGCTGTCGGGCGGCGGCGGGCCCGACGTGCTCGACGGCGGCGACGGTGGCGATCGGCTGTTGGGCGGGGCCGCGGACGACCAGTTGGCCGGTGACGGCGGCGATGACACCGTGGTGGGTGAGGAGGGCAACGACAGCGTCGAGGGTGGCGAGGGCCGCAACGACTTGGCCGGCGGTGACGGTGACGACGTGCTCACGCTGGCGGGCGCGGCGGGCGAAACCGGCAGCGGCGACGCGGGTGCTGACCTGATCTCGATCGGGGTTCAGCCCGCTCGCGTCGATGGCGGACCGGGGCACGGTTCGGCTCAGGGAGGGTCAGGCGCGGACGTCATCGCGGGTGGCGACGATCACGACGAGCTGTTGGCGGGCGGCGGCGATGACCAGGTGGCGGGTGACGGGGGCAACGACTTAATCGAGGGCGGCGCGGGATTGAACGCCCTGTTCGGCGGTCCGGGGGAGGATCAGATTGTTCTGACCGGTGCTGCGGGGGAGCGCGCGTCGGGCGACGACGGCAACGACGTGCTCACCGCCGGCGACGCCGGTGCCGTGCTCGCCGGGGGAGCCGGAGACGACCGCGTCGAGGGCGGCACGGGTTCGGACAGCCTTACCGGCGATGCGGGCAACGACTCGTTGCTCGGCGGTGACGCGAACGACCGCGTGCTGGGCGGGGAGGGCGACGACGTGCTCGACGGGGGCACCGGTGCGGATGATCTCTCCGGCGGGCCCGGATCAGACCGGGTCAGCTACGCCCTGGTCACCGACGGCGTGGCCGTGAGCCTGGACGACCAGCCCGGGGACGGCGCCGCCGGAGAGGGCGACAACGCGCACGGCGATCTCGAGGTCGTTCAAGGCAGTGTGGGCGACGACCGGCTGATGGCCGGCGCAGGACCGGTGCAGCTGCTTGGCGGCGACGGCGCCGACACCTTGGGCGGCGGACCGGCGACCGATCTGCTCGACGGTGGAGCCGATCCCGACGTGCTCGACGGCGGTCTCAGCCCCGACCTGCTGATCGGCGGGGATGCCTCAGACACCGTCACCTACCGGTCGCGCACGGCCCCGGTGACCATCGCGCTGGGCGCCGGCGGGCCGCGGTCAGGTCAGGCCCGCGAGGGGGACACGCTCGATCCCTCAGTCGAGAACGCCGAGGGCGGTGCCGGCAACGACGTGATAACCGGCGCGCCGCAAGTGAGCAACCTCATCCAAGGCGGGCCCGGCAACGACTTCGTTCGCGTCCGCGACGGCGACGTGGCCTTCGACGAGGTCGAGTGCGGGGCGGGCCGCGATCGGACGCTAGCTGACGCCTTCGACCGGGTCGCGAAGGATTGCGAGGCGCTGCAAGCCGGCGATCGGCGACGCTCAACGGCCCTGACGTACGCCGGGAGACGCTCGCTGACGTTGAACGCGGAGGGCGTCGTGCCGGTCATCCTCAAGTGCGGAAGCGGGACCGTGGGGCGCTGCCGCGGCTCGGTCTCTCTGCGCCAGTACGGTCGCATCGCGCCGTTTGGTCGGAGCTCGTTCCGGATCGTTCCCGGGTCACGCAAGGCGGTGCGCATACGGATCACCCGACGAACGGCCGCTCGCTTGCGGCGCGGCGGTGATCCCCGCGTCCGGGTCCAGATGGTCGCGGTCGCTTCCGATGCAGTCGGCTCGATCACCACGATGCGCCGCTCGTTCACCCTTCGCCTACGCAAGCTCCGCTAGCCCCGCAATGCGCAGTCTTTGGGCCATGACGGTGCTCCTGCTCCTGGGGCTGGCGGCGCCGGCCGCCGCCGCCGACCGGGAGTTCACGTCCACTTACAACTGGAACGACCCGAGGACGGGCTACGCCGGCTGGAGCGAAGACGAGCGCGACGGTGCCGGCGGACAGCCGGCGCCCGGCACCTGGTACGCGTTCTCGCGGGGCGCCTCACCGTTCGGCGCCGGGCTGACCATCCGACCCACCGGCAACGGCGGCGCCGTCTACCGCGGCCCCAGCGGCCGCTGGGGCCTGCAGGCCCCCGGCACCACCACCATTCGCCGCGCGACCTACTCCGGAGTGACCGCCCGCTTCGCCGAGCGCCAAGGGCTCCGCTACGGACTCTACGGTGGAACGCCACTCAACCCGCTCGACGTCAACCGCGCCCAAGACGACATCGAAGACGGCACCGTCACCCGCACCGACCCCGCGGCCAGCAGCCGCTTCGCCACCGCGTGGATGTTCACCGAGCCGTGCGACGTGCCCGGCGAGCCCGCCTGCCAGACCGTCGACCCCGCCGCCGGCTCGGTCAACCACATCGACGCTGCCGAACTCACCCTCGTCGACCGCGACACTCCCGATGTGAGCGCGGCCGGAGCGCTCTATGACCAGCGCGACCGGTGGATCGGCGAAGCCCCCAACAGCGGCAGCCTCACCGCCCAAGACCCCGGCTCCGGGGTGCGCAACCTCAGCCTCACCGCCAGCTCGAGCACCGGCACGCGCTCGATCATCACCCAAACCGCGGGCTGCGACTTCACCCACTCCACCCCCGCCCTCGGCAGCGCGATCTGCCCAGCTTCCGCGACCGCCGACGCCGGGGCCGCGTCCATCGGCGAGTTCCGCAGCGGCCGCGTACGCCTCCGCGCGCTCGTCCGAGACCTCTCCGGTCAAGTCAGCCCGGCGCTGCGCTGGCAACTGCTCATCGATCGCCAGCGCCCCGAACCAGCCCGCTCCCCGGACCTCTCCCAACTCGACGGCACGTTCCTCGTCCGACCGCCCGCCGCCACCGTCCGAGCCGTCGACCTCCTCTCCGGCGTCGCCGAGATCCGCGCGCGGGTACGCAACAGCGCCGGCCAGCGCTCTGTCCCGATC
>CALMNS010000381.1 GCA_937871635.1 uncultured Solirubrobacter sp. | reverse complement strand
CGCTCGCCCTGCGCCCGCTCCACGTGTGCGGGTTCCGCGACCCCCCGGAGGATCCGGTGGCGGGCGTCGCCCTGATCGGCGACAGTCACGCGTCGCACTGGCGCGCGGCGCTCGAGAGCGTCTCCGCGCTCGGCTGGCGCGGGGTCTCGCTCGCCCGCACGGGCTGCCCGCTCACCCGGGCCCGGCGCGTGCTCGACCGCGGGCTGGCCCGGGCCTGCCGGCGCTGGAACCAGCAGGTCCCGCGCTACCTGCGCGCCCACCCGGAGATCAAGGTCGTCTTCGTCTCCCAGAACGCCGGGGCGCGGGTCCACGTGCCCGCCGGATCGACCCAGGATCGCGCGCAGGTCTCGGGCTACCACCGCGCCTGGAAGGGGCTCCCGGACTCCGTCGAGCACATCGTCGTCATCCGCGACACGCCGCGCAACACCGCGAACTCGGGGGAGTGCGTCGAGCGGGCGCTCCGGGCGCGCCGCCCGCCCGGGACGAGCTGCGCGGTCCCCCGCTCCTACGCCGTTCAGCGCGACCACGCGGTCATGGCGGCCAACCGACTGCGATCGAAGCGGGTGCAGGTCATCGACATGACCCGCTTCTTCTGCAGCCCCCGGCTCTGCCCGCCGGTGATCGGCGGCGTCCTCGTCCACAAGGACACCGACCACATCACCACCCAGTACGCCACCTCGCTGCGGCCCTACCTGCTGCGCCACATCCGCCGCCTGGCCAGCGGCTGGACCGACGTGCCGACCGGATGACCGATCCTCGGTGACGGACCCCTAGGACCTCGTCGGTGCCGGCCCCGCCGTCGTCGGCCTCGGCGGGTGCGGCGTGGTCGTTCGCACCGCGTGGAGCACCGCGTCGAGCACGGTGCCGGCCTGGCCGTCGTGGCCCGTCAGCGCGCGCGGCACCTCCTTCGCGAGGACGGTCCGCCAGCCGGGCTCGTGCACCCCGAGGGCGGTGGAGAGCTCCGATGCGCTCAGCAGGCCGTCGGTGTCGTGGGGGTCCCACGCCCACGGCGGCAAGGTGAAGTGGCCGACGGTCAGCAGGGTGCCGTCCGCGCGTACTGCCGCGGCGGCGCGGGCCAGCACCGCCGGAGCGTCCAGCTCGAGCGGCGTGTGCAGGAACAGCGCGGTGACGAGGTCGAAGGTCTCCCGCGTCGTCCAGTCGCGCAGATCGGCTCGCTGCCACGTGATGCGCGACGAGACCCCGGCGCGCCGGGCGCGCTCGGCGGCGGCGTCGAGCGCGACCCCGGAGATGTCGACGGCGGTGACCGTCCACCCGCGCGCGGCGAGCCAGACGGCGGTGGTGCCGTCGCCGCACCCGAGCTCCAGCGCGCGCCCCGGGCGGATGGGGGCCAGCGCCTCGCGGAGGGCGGGGTGCGGCTCGCCGTGCCGCGACGGATCGCGCCCGCGGTAGACCCCGTCCCAGAACGCCTGCGCCTCGTCGCTCACGACGGATCGGCTGCCGCAGCCTGAGCCGGCCGCAACGCGGTCATGACGAAGACGGGGAGCCGAGCTCCTCCCGGATCGGCGGCACCGCGACGTCCATGACCGTGGCGTCGGGGTCGAGACCGCGCGGTGCCGTGGTGAGGCTCATCACGACCATCGCGGCCGTGGTGTTGCCCGACGCCACCGCGTTGGCCACGGACGGCATCGCGCCGGCCGCGTCGCCCGCCGCGAACAGGCCGGGCACGCTGGTCGCCGACGTGGCGTCCACGGCCAACGCGTCCGCGAAGAGGGGCCCGGGCTCGGTGAACACCGCCCCGAGCTGCGCCGCGAGCGGGGAGCGCTGGTGGAGCGTCACCGGAACGAGCAGGCCGCCGCACGGCCGCTCGCTGCCGTCGGTGAACGTCACGGCCGTCAAGGTCCCGTCCGGACCACGCAGACCGGCGATCGATCGCTCGTCGATCGCGACGCCCGCCTCGTCGAGCCGCTCCCGTTCCTCCGACGTCAGGTCGGCTGGCCCGTCCGTCAGCAACGTGACGTCATCGCTCCACGCGGTCAGCAGAAGCGCTCTCCCTCGGTCGACCACCGCAAGCGGCCGGTCGCGGTGCTCCCACCCGTGGCAGAACGGGCAGTGGAACACCGAGTGGCCCCAGTGCTCCTCGATCCCCTCCAGCGGCGGGTACCGGTAGTCCATGCCGGTGGCCAGCAGCACGCGCTGCGCCGCCTCCTCCGAGCCGTCGGCCAGCTCGAGCACGAAGCCGTCGGCGTCGCGTCGGCCGCCGACGACGTCGCCTTCGCGAAGCTCGACGGTCGGATAGGTCGCCAGCTCGGCGCGGCCGGCCGCGTAGAAGTCGATCGGCGCCCGGCGGTCGTTGCCCAGCAGGCCGCCGATCCCGTCCGCGTGCCGGTTGCTCTGCTCACCGGCGTCGACGACGAGCGTCCTCCGGCGAGCGCGGCCGAGCACGAGCGCGGCGCTGAGCCCGGCGGCTCCGGCGCCGACGACGATGCAGTCCCAGGTCGTATCCATGAAGCGACCGTGGCACCGCCGCCCAGGATCTGCAAGTCGCATTGCTGATCAGGCAATACACTCCCTGTCCATGACGGACGTCCCCGCCGACGAGCCGGTCGACGTCCGCGTCCGCCGCCGCTTGCGCGAGCTGCGCTCCGAGCAGGGACTCACCCTCCTGCAGATCGCCGAACGCGCCCGCCTCGACGTCTCGACCCTCAGCCGCCTCGAGTCGGGCAAGCGGCGCCTCGCCCTCGACCACATCCCGGCCCTGGCCGCGGCGCTCGGCGTGCGATCCGACGACCTGCTCGGCACCCCACCGCCGCAGGACCCGCGGGTCCGCAGCAAGCCGCGCAGGTACGACGGCATGACGATGTGGCCGCTGTCGAACCGCAGCTCAGCCGGGGGGCTGCACGCCTACAAGGTCCAGATCAGCGCCAGGCGCCGGACACCCCCGGACGTCGAGACCCTGCCCGTCCACGAGGGACACGACTGGATCTACGTCCTCACCGGGCGCCTGCGGCTCATCCTCGGCGCCGACGACCTGGTCGTCAAGGCCGGGGAGACCGTCGAGTTCAGCACCTGGACGCCGCACTGGTTCGGCGCGATCGACGGTCCCGTCGAGGCGATCATGATCTTCGGCCCGCACGGCGAACGCGTCCACCTCCACGCGTGAGCGCCCGCGGCGTTCGCCTCAACGCGTGGGCGCCGCGGGACGGTGCCTAGCGGCTGACCCGCTCGCAGTCGGGGGACACCGCGTCGCGGGGATCGGCGAAGACGATGTCGTTGCCCGGCCCGCAGGCGACGACGTCGACGAGCTGGTTGACCACGTTGACGCGGTCGTCGCCGTCGCCCCCCTGGAGGACGTTCGAGCCCTGGTTGCCGAAGAGCAGGTCGTTGCCCGGGCCACCGTCGACCTGGTCGTCGCCGTAGCCGCCCTCGATCGTGTCGTCGCCCTCGTCGCCGAAGGCCCGGTCGTTGCCGAAGCGGCCGAAGACCAGGTCGTTGCCCGGGCCGCCGCGGACCAGGTCGTCGTCGGCCTCCCCGTCGACGTAGTCGTCGCCCTCGAGCCCGAAGAGCTCGTCGTTGCCGGGCGACCCGAAGATCGAGTCGTTGCCCGAGGTGCCGAACGAGCGGTCGTTGCCGATGGTGCCGGGGATGACCGACGGGGCGCTCTCCTCGACGACCGGCGGCGGCTCGATGGCGATGACCGTCTCGCAGGAGCGCAGCGCGTCGTCGTCGGGCGCCGTCGCCTCGACGTAGACCGTGTCGCGGCCCGTGCCGCAGCTCACCGTGTCGATGTCGTCGTCGGCGGAGGTGATCGTGTCGTCGCCGGCCCCGCCGCTGATCTGGTCGGCGCCCGGCCCGCCGGTCACGATGTCGGTCCCGTCGCCGCCGTAGAGGGTGTCGTCGTCCGTGCCGCCGTCGACCCGGTCGTCGCCGTCGGAGCCCGAGAGCATGTCGCGCCCCGCCCCGCCGGTGACCGAGTCGTCCCCGGACCGGCCGAAGACGCGGTCTCCGGCACGACCGCCGTCCACCGTGTCGTTGCCAGACCCGGCGTCGAGGAAGTCCGCCCCGGAGTTGCCGAACAGGGTGTCCGAACCGTCGCCGCCGTCGATGCGCCGGTCGACGCCGCGGCCCCCGTCGATGAGGTCGTCGCCCGGCCCGCCCTCGAGCAGCACGTCGTTGCCCAGGCCACGCTCGATGATCGCGTCGTTGCCCTCGCCGCCCCGGACGGTGTCGTCGGCGTCGCCGCCGTCGAGCCGGTCGTCGCCCGCTCCGCCGTCGACCACGTCGTTGCTCTGGCCGCCGTCGCCGACGTCGTCGCCCGGCCCGAGGTCGAGCGTGTCCTTGTTCTCGACGCCGGAGACGCGGTCGTTGCCCTCCCCGCCGACCAGCGCGTCGTCGCCCGTCGAGCCGAGCAGCGCGTCGTTGCCGGCCCCGCCGTCGACCTGGTCGTCTCCCCGGCCGCCGTTGAGCGTGTCGTCGCCGCCCAGCCCGAGGATGCGATCCGCGCCGCGGCTCCCGCCGATCGTGTCGGGGCCCTCCGTCCCGGTGAACAGCGCGAGCCCGCCCTGCACGGCGAGGCGGGCCGGGCGCTCACCGGCGAAACGGACCGTGCGCAGCAGGCGCCCGCCGATGGCGGAGAGGATGCGGACCGACCGGCGCGCGGGATCGGACACGTAGACGCGGACGTCGTCCGAGGACCAGGCCGCGAAGCCCGGGCTG
>CALMNS010000380.1 GCA_937871635.1 uncultured Solirubrobacter sp. | reverse complement strand
GGGCGCGCCCGCGCCGGCACCTCCGCCCGCGCTCCCCCCGCCGTCCGCCCCGCCCACGCCCACCGCGTCCGTCCGCGGCCCCGGCCCGGTGAGGACGGGGCCGGTCGGATAGGTGATCGCGTTGAGCACGAGGCGGTCGTCCTGGTCCTTCCACGCGCGGAAGAAGGGATCGAACCCGAAGAGGACCGCGCGACCGGCGCCGAACCCGTCGTCGACGACGGCCGGGCGGCCGGCGAGGATCGACGTCGACCGCTCCTCGTAGCCGTAGGTGCGCACCGGCGTGACGCCCGCCGCGCCGCCGTAGCGGACGGCCGTCGTCGCGTCGCCGAGGGTGGCCGGGTCGAACAGCGGGTTGGCCGACGACTCGCGGTAGAGCCAGCCGCCGTCGTCGAAGCCCCACGCCACCGGGCTGCCCGTGGCGAAGACCGCGTCGTAGGTCGAGCCGGGGGTGATCAGGTTGTTCGGCGCGGCCGGGGCGGGCGTCGTGTCGAGCGTGGTGACCCCCGCGTTGCGCGCCGTGGCCAGCCCGCCCGCGTTCGAGCCCAGGTAGCGGCCGCCGCCGTTGACGAACGCCTGCACGGGCGCGCTGTTGGCCACGCTGATCGTCTGGTTCGGGTTGATGAACGCCGTGTAGCTCGAGTCGAGCTTGCCCGCGGCGAGCTCGGCCGGGGTGATCGGCTCGACCATCGACCTCGGCAGCCCGAGCTTGTCGAGGAGGACGAAGGCGGGCAGGCAGAACGACGCCGTGTTGCAGTACTCCCGGGTCGGCCCCCCCGGCCACCGCAGGCCGTCGGCGGGCGCGTTGGCGTAGATCCCGATCTTCGGCCGCGCGAGCGCCTGGCGGCCGACGGACGGGTACCCGTCGAGACCGGCCACCGGGGTGTTGCGGGCCGCCGCCCGGGCGGCCAGGTCGAAGGAGGCCGGGATCGAGGAGCGGTCGACGAGCACCGCGCCCGACTCGTAGCCCCCGAAGGCCTCGACCGCGCGCGAGACCGAGGCGCCGGCGTCGAGCAGCTCGACGGCCAGGGCCAGCGCCTGGGCCGAGTCGGCGTCGAAGGCGACCACCGGCTTGACCGCCGCGCCGGCGTCCGTGCCGCCCAGCGCGAGGTCGGTCACCCGGGTCAGCCCGATGCCCAGGGGCGGCGGCTGGGTGGTGAAGCCGGCGCCGGCCAGGCCGCGCTGGAGCGGGTAGCTCCAGGTCACGACGTCGTAGAAGTACTCGAACGGGATGAACGGGTCCTCGCCGAGCACGGCCTGGATCCAGTGCTTCTGGCCCTGGCCGAGCGGGATCCAGAACGTGCCCTTGGGCAGCACGCGCGTCTCCGACGCCTGGCCGTAGCGGCGCACCCCGCCGGCGTTGACGTCGGTGTCGAGCCGGTAGACGTCGACGCCGACCTCGCGCAGCTCGCCGAGCAGGCGGGCCAGGTCGCCCTCGTGGGCGTCGGGCGGGAAGAAGTAGCCGCAGACCTCGTAGGCCGGCTGCTGCTCGATCGTCTCGCGCAGCGGCGAGACGAGCTTGTTCGGCTGCAGGTCGCAGCCCTCGCCCTGCTCGACGGCCTCGGACCACTGCCGGCTCCAGCCGCGCAGCAGCTCCACCTTGTCCCGGACGGTCACGTTGACCGTCGCGTCGAGCGCCCGGTAGTGGTCGTAGACCTGCTTGCCGTAGGGCTCGTCGCGGCCCTTCTCGTAGGTCATCCCCGCCGCGCCCGACAGCAGCGACGGGACCGTGTCGCCGAACACGGGGGCGAAGAGGTCGTAGCGGTTGTAGTTGAGGTACTCCGTCGACTGGTCGTTGAAGGCGGCCTGCAGCTCGGGGCCGATCCGGTCCTGGATGAAGCTGAGCGAGAAGTTCGAGATCTCGTGGTGGACGGGGTCCTCGTTGGGCGGGAAGAAGTAGCCCGAGGCCTGCTGGTGGGCGTCGACGTAGAACAGGCCCGGGTACTTGTTGAGCTCGGGCAGGAAGACGCGGTTCTCCACCTGGTTGCGGGTGCCGAAGTCGCGGTTGTGGTCGAAGCCCCAGGCGGACTGGCGGGTGATCGCGTCGCGGCCGTCCGGGTTGCGGACGGGCATCAGGAAGACGTCCATCTTCGCCAGGCGGTCCTCGTTGGCGCAGTCCGTCCGCGCTGCGAGCTCGTAGAGCATGCGGCTGATCGCCTCACCGGCCGCCGGCTCCTCGCCGTGCGGCGTGGCGGTCAGCCAGCCGAAGGCGGGCCGCTCGCGCGCGCCGGCCAGCGCGGCCTCCTCCGAGACCGTGCGGTTGCGCACACCGGCCCAGAAGCCGCCGTCGTTGCGACCGGCGTCCAGGTTCGCGATGTTGCCCGGCGAGGAGACGACGAAGTAGCGCAGCGGCTTGCCGAGCACGCTCGTGCCGACGTCCTTGGCCACGACCTTGACGCGCGAGGAGCCCTCCGACCAGGCCCGCACCGCCTCGAAGTAGCGCAGGATCTCCGCCGTCTCGCGGCGGCCCCGGTTGCCGGTGGGCCCCGCGCCGAGCGGCACGCCGACGACCTGGTCGAACGTGGGGACGGTGGCGTCGTACTCGACCTCGTCGGTGCAGGCGGCGGCGGTGGCGGGCGCCGCGGCGGCCACCGCCCCGGTCAGGAG
>CALMNS010000379.1 GCA_937871635.1 uncultured Solirubrobacter sp. | reverse complement strand
CCCGATCCCCGCCCGAGCGCCAAGCCGGCTCCGCCCGCCACCCCGGGCGCCATCGTCGACTTCAGCGCCGTCTCGAAGCTCTACGACGGGGGCCACCTCGGCCTCGACCGTGCGTCCTTCGCGGTGACGCCGGGGGAGTTCCTCTTCCTGGTCGGCTCGACCGGCTCGGGCAAGTCGACGATCATGAAGCTCCTCACCAAGGAGCTCGAGCCCAGCGGCGGGACCATCCGGGTGGCGGGCAAGGACATCGCGGACATCCGCCGCCAGCGGGTGCCGTACTTCCGCCGCAACATCGGCGTGGTGCACCAGGACTTCAAGCTGCTGCCCAACCGCACGGTGCACGACAACGTCGCCTACGCGCTGCAGGTCACGGGAGGCACGCGGCGCGACATCCGGGCCAAGGTCCCCGACGTGCTGCGCCTCACCGGGCTGGCCACCAAGCTGCACAACTACCCCGATCAGCTTTCGGGCGGCGAGCAGCAGCGCGTCTCGGTGGCGCGGGCCTTCGTGGGGCACCCGCCGCTCCTGCTCGCCGACGAGCCGACGGGCAACCTCGACCCGGAGACGTCGATCGGGATCATGCAGCTGCTCTATCGGATCAACCGCACCGGCACGACGGTGATGGTCGCCACCCACGACCACGTCATGGTCGACAAGATGCGCCGCCGGGTGCTCGAGCTCGCCGGCGGGGCCGTCGTGCGCGACCAGCCCGCCGGCCGCTACCGCGACGACGAGTCCACGCGCGAGTTCGCCGCCCGGATGCGGGCCGACACCCCGTCCTACGACCCGCGGCAGTGGTGACGCGCGGCTGATGCGGCTCTCCTTCTTCCTGCGCGAGGCGACGCGGGCGCTCAAGCGCAACGCCGCGCCGTCGTTCGCGGCCATGGCCACCGTGGTGGTCACCGTGCTCGTCCTCGGCGTCTTCATCCCCGTGGTCCAGGCCACCACCGGCGCCGCCAACGAGGTGCGCAGCAAGGTGATCGCCGACGTCTACCTCAAGGCCAACGTCACCGACCGCGACCAGGCGCGCGTCCAGCGCCTCATCGAGGGCACGCCGAAGGTCGGCTCGGTCGCGTTCATCTCCAAGGAGCGCGCCTACGCGGAGGAGAAGAAGCGCAATCCCGAGGCCTACGACCTCCTCGGCTCGAACCCGCTGCCCGACACCTTCCGGGTGACGCCCGAGCGCCCGGACGACATCGGCGCGGTCCGCAACGCCCTGGCCCCGCTCGCGCCGGGCGGCGAGCGGACGGTGGCCGATCCGGCGATCGACGAGGTCCGCAACCGCGAGGAGGACACGAACAAGATCCTCGCCGCCACCTCCGTGGTGAAGCTGACCATCGCCGGCCTGGCCGTCCTGCTCGTCATCGCCTCCGTGCTGCTGATCGCCAACACGATCCGCCTCTCGCTCTACGCGCGGCGCCGCGACGTCGAGGTCATGAAGCTCGTCGGCGCCACGGACTGGTTCATCCGCTGGCCCTTCGTCATCGAGGGGATCATCGTCGGGGCGCTCGGCGGCATCGTCGCCGTCCTCGTCCTCAGCGTCCTGAAGATCGCGATCGTCGATCCGCTGGCCGCCGACTTCGCGCTCATCGCGGCGCCCGAGACGATGAACTTCGGGCTGCTCGTCGCCGTGCTGCTGCTCGCCTCGGTGGCGGTCTCCGCCGCGGGCTCGGGGCTCTCGCTGCGCCGCTTCCTGCGCGTGTAGCTCGGCCTTAGCCTGGCTCTCTACCGTAGGGCCCTCATGAGGTTCCGCGTGCTCGTCCCGCTGCTGCTCGTCCTGTGCCCGCTGCTCCTGGCGGGCGGCGTCTGGCTGGGCGGGCACCCCGACTGGCTGCCGCAGCCCGCGCGCGACGCGCTCGTCAGCGACTCCGACGCCCAGCGCTACGACGAGGCGATCGACGAGATCGCCGAGGACTACTACCGGCCGATCGATCGCCGCAAGCTGCTCGACATCTCGCTCGACGCCGCGGTCAAGTCGCTCGACGACCGCTTCTCGGGCTACTTCACCCCCACCGCCTACACGAGCTTCCGCCAGTCGACCAACGGCGAGTTCGTGGGGATCGGCGTCTCCGTGCGCGACGAGAAGGCGCTGCGCCGCGGCCTGCGGGTGCTCAAGGTCTACGAGGGCTCGCCGGCCGACCGGGCGGGGATCGACACCGGCGACGACATCCTGACCGTCGACGGGCGCCGGACGCGCGGGGAGAGCACCGAGGAGGTCACCGCCCGGATCCGCGGGCCGGTGGGCACGAAGGTGAGGCTCTCCTTCGCCGGCATGAAGGAGCGGGCGCGCACGGTCACCGTGCCGCGCGAGCGCGTCGCCCTGCCGATCGTCTCGACCCGGACGGAGACGGTCGCCGGGCGCAAGGTCGTCTACGCCTCGCTGGCCTCGTTCACGTCGGGCGCTCACGGGGAGCTCGGGGCGGGGATCCGCAAGGGACTCAAGGGGGGCGCCGAGGGCGTCGTCCTCGACCTGCGCGACAACGGCGGCGGGCTGCTCGACGAGGCCGTGCTCGTCTCCTCGATCTTCATCGGCGAGGGCAAGATCGTCACCACGCGCGGCCGGTCCAAGCCCGAGCGGACCTACACGGCGACGGGCGGCGCGATCGACTCCGACATCCCGGTCGTCGTCCTCGTCAACCGCAACTCGGCCTCCGCCTCGGAGATCGTCGCGGGCGCCCTGCAGGATCGCAAGCGCGCGCGGGTCGTGGGGGAGAAGACCTTCGGCAAGGGCGTCTTCCAGGAGGTCAAGCGGCTCTCGGGCGGCGGTGCGCTCGACATCACGGTCGGGTCCTACTTCCTCCCCTCGGGTCGCAACCTGGGCGGGGGCGGGGTCAAGCAGGGCAAGGGCGTCGCGCCCGACGTCCGCGCCGTCGACGACCGGGCGACCCCCAAGCGCGACGAGGCCCTGCGCCGGGCGCTCGAGGTCGTCAGCGCCCCCGCCGCCCAGCGCTGAGT
>CALMNS010000378.1 GCA_937871635.1 uncultured Solirubrobacter sp. | reverse complement strand
GTGCGCAACCTCGCCGCCGCGGTGCAGATCGCCGCCGGGCTCCCGTCCCCCGGGGTGCAGGGCTTCGAGCTCGAGCGCCCCGGCCTCGACGCGCTCGTCGAGGAGCTCGCCGAGCGCACCGCCTCCGAGCGGCGCAAGGTCCCCGGCATCAAGCCCGAGCGCGGCGACCTGATCCTGGCGGGCGCCGTGGTGGTCCAGACCGTCATGGAGCTCGGCGCCTTCGACGCGCTCGAGGTGACCGAGGCCGGGCTGCGGGAGGGCGTCTTCTTCGAGACGCTGCTCGGGCCCGCGGACCCGCCGCGCTTCGAGGACGTGCGCGAGGCGGCGGTGCGCAACCTGGCCGGCCAGTACGACGCCGACCTCCCGCACGTCGAGCACGTCGCCGTCCTCGCGCTCGAGATGTTCGACGCCCTGGCCGACGGCGGCGCCCATCCGGGCGACCCGGAGGAGCGCGACCTGCTGTGGGCGGCGGCGATCCTCCACGACATCGGCGAGGCGGTCGACTACGACGACCACCACAAGCACTCCCGCTATCTGATCCTCAACGCCGGCCTGCCCGGCTACTCGCAGCGCGAGACGGCGCTGATCGGCCAGATGGCCCGCTACCACCGCAAGGGCACGCCGACCCTCGGCCCCTTCGCCCCGCTCGCCCGGAGGGGCGACGAGGACCGCGTGTGCCGCGGCTCGGCCATCCTGCGGCTCGCCGAGCAGCTCGAGCGGTCGCGCGACCGCTCCGTGCACGCCGCGCGGATGGAGGTCGTCGACGGGCGGGTCGACCTCCGGCTCGAGGCGGGCGGCGCCGACGCGCCGCTCGCGCGGTGGGCGGCCGAGCGGCAGGCCGATCTGTTCGAGCGCGCCTTCCACCGCACGCTGCGCGTCAGCGCGGGGTAGCCGCTTCAGCGCGTGGTGACAAGGTCCCGGTCGTCGGCCACCGCGTCGACGAGCTCGATCTCCTCCTCCTCCTGCAGCCCGCCGTCGCCGTCCGGCTCGGCGTCGCAGGTCACCCGCATCATCCCCGTGGCGACCTTCTCGTCGCCCTGGACGACCAGCCCGCAGATCACATCGCCCTCGTCCCAGCCCATCCGCTCGAGGTCGTACCAGGAGAGGTGCACGGCGGTCGCCTGGCCGCCGTAGGGGCACGAGGCGTTGTGGGCGTCCTTGGCCTTGCAGACGGCCTGCATGTTCTTGGCGGAGGCGTCGACGCTCATGGCGCCCAGAGTACCCCCGGGTTGAGGATCCCGGCAGGGTCCACCGCCGCCTTGGCGACGCGCATCGCGGCCGCGAACGGGTCCGGCCGCTGGCGCTCGTAGGCGGTCCGGTGATCGCGGCCGACCGCGTGGTGGTGGGTGATCGTGCCGCCCTCGGCGAGGATGGCCTCCGACGCGGCGTGCTTGACCGCCCGCCACTGGTCGATCTCCTCGCCGCGCCGGGCCGGCGCGACCACGGTGAAGTAGGGCGCCGCCCCGTCAGGGTAGGCGTGCGTGAGGCGGCAGGTGACCCGCCCGGCGCCGCAGACCGCCTCGACCGCCGCCTGCGCCGCACCGCGCACCCGCTCGACGAAGCCGTCGAGCCGCTCCCAGGTGATCGCCGTCTCGAAGGTCTCCGACAGCACGCCCATGGCCACCAGGGTGTCGCGCAGGTACGGGG
>CALMNS010000377.1 GCA_937871635.1 uncultured Solirubrobacter sp. | reverse complement strand
CGCGACGGGCGGCCGGCCGGGATGGGCCGCGCGGTGCCCTCCGCCGACCTGCGCCGGACGCTGCTCGAGGCCCGGACCGCCCTGCGGACCACGACCGGCGGCCTGGCCACCTTCGCCGACCTCGGGTCGGTCGGCCTGCTGCTCGCGCTCCAGGATCCGGCCGCGCTGCGGGCGTTCTGCGACGGCGTGCTCGCCGGCCTCGACGACCCCGAGCTCGAGCGCTCGCTCGACGTCTTCATCGACTCCAACGGGCAGTGGGAGCGCGCGGCGCGCCGGCTCGACTGCCACCGCCACACCCTTCGCCACCGCATCCGGCGCGTCGAGGAGCTGACGGGGCGCGACCTCGGCTCGGCGCGCGATCGCATCGACTTCTGGCTCGCCCTCCGTGGGCGGGAACTCACCCCCCAAGAGGAGCTCGCGGCATGAGAGTCGGCGTCCCAACCGAGATCAAGACGGACGAGTACCGCGTGGCGCTCACCCCATCGGGGGTGCGGGAGCTCACCGAGCACGGCCACGAGGTGCTCGTCCAGCGGGGCGCCGGCTCCGGGTCGGCCATCCTCGACGACGAGTACGCCGCCCAGGGGGCGCAGATCCTGCCCGACGCGGACGCGCTGTTCGCCTCGAGCGACATGATCGTCAAGGTCAAGGAGCCCCAGCCCGAGGAGGTCGCCCGCCTCGAGCCGCGCCACACGCTGTTCACCTACCTGCACCTCGCGCCGGACCCCGGGCTCACCCGCGGGCTGATGGAGTCGGGGGCGACCTGCGTGGCCTACGAGACGGTCGAGGACACCCGCGGCCGGCTGCCGCTCCTCGCCCCGATGAGCGAGGTGGCCGGCAAGATCGCCACCCAGGCGGGCGCCTTCATGCTCGAGAAGCCGCTCGGCGGGCGGGGCATCCTGCTCGGCGGCGTGCCGGGCGTGGCGGCGGCGAAGGTGATGGTCATCGGCGGCGGCGTGGTGGGGATGCACGCCGCGTTCATCGCCATCGGGATGGAGGCCGAGGTCTATGTCTACGATCGCAACCTCGACCGGCTGCGCGAGCTCGACCTGCACTTCGGCGGCCGGGCCTCCACGTGCTACGCCTCGACCCTCGACATCGAGCAGCGGCTGCCCGAGGTGGACCTCGTGATCGGCGCGGTCCTCGTGCACGGGGCGAAGGCGCCCTACGTCATCCGCCGCGAGCAGCTCGGGCTCATGAAGCCGGGCGCGGTCCTCGTCGACGTCTCGATCGACCAGGGTGGATGCTTCGAGACCTCGAGGCCCACCACGCACTCGGATCCGACCTACGAGGTCGACGGCGTGACGCACTACTGCGTGGCCAACATGCCGGGCGCGGTGCCGATCACCTCGACCTACGCGCTCACCAACGCCACCCTGCCCTACGTGCTCGACCTCGCCGAGCTCGGCGTGGTCGAGGCCGCGCGCCGGAACCCCGGCCTGGCGCGGGGCGTCAACGTGGTCGGCGGCAAGGTCACCTACGAGCCCGTGGCCGGCGCGACCGGCACGGAGTACGCCGAGCTGTTCGACGCCCTCGGTCAGCCCGCAGCGGCCTGACCGCTAGACTGCCCCGCCGTATGCCGACGACCTCCCAGCTGGTGCGCAAGGGCCGTACCACGCCGAAGAAGAAGATGGCCACGCCGGGCCTCAAGTCCGGCAAGGGCCGCAAGAAGAAGACCGCCGCGCCGCAGCGGCGGGGCGTGTGCACCCGCGTGTTCACCACCACGCCGAAGAAGCCGAACTCGGCGCTTCGCAAGGTGGCCCGCGTCCGGCTCACCAACGGCTTCGAGGTCACCGTCTACATCCCCGGCGAGGGCCACAACCTGCAGGAGCACTCCGTCGTGCTCGTCCGCGGTGGCCGCGTCAAGGACCTCCCCGGCGTGCGCTACAAGGTCGTGCGCGGCACGCTCGACGCCGCCGGCGTCTCGGACCGCAAGAAGGCCCGCTCGCAGTACGGCGTGAAGAGCAAGTAGTGAAACGGTCTCGGTACCCCATGTGCGGATCGAACGCAGTGAGGACGCAGTAGTGCCCCGCCGCGCGGCAGCCACGATCCGGCCGACCGACCCGGATCCCGTCCATCGCTCCAAGCTCGTCTCGCAGATCATCAACAAGGTGATGCTCGACGGCAAGAAGTCGACCGCCGAGCGGATCGTCTACGACGCGCTGGCCATCATCGCCGAGCGCACGGGCGGCGATCCCCTCGAGGCGCTCGAGAACTCGATCAAGACCCTGACGCCGGTGCTCGAGGTCCGCTCGCGCCGCGTCGGCGGCGCCACCTACCAGGTGCCCGTCGAGGTCCCCGCCCGCCGGGCCCGCACGCTGGCCATCCGCTGGCTCGTCGAGTTCGCGCGCAACCGGCGCGAGAAGACGATGGCGCAGCGCCTCGCCAACGAGCTCCTCGACGCGCAGTCACAGCAGGGCGGCGCGTACAAGCGCAAGGACGACATCTTCCGCATGGCCCAGGCGAACAAGGCGTTCGCCCACTACCGCTGGTGAGGACTTGCGGAGCAAGTCCTACCGAGCGCGACCACTGAATACTTCCACTGCGGTAGACACGTTCTTCCCGCGTCCCTCCGTGGGGCGGCCGTGCTCCGCGACTTCGTGGTGGCCCGTGCGTTTAAATGGGCGTGGTCGCGTTGCTTGCCGCCGTCGTGACGCTGATCGCCCCGGTCGGGGGGCCGGTCGACTCGACTGGTGAGCACCTCGCGTACTCGCGGCCCGACGGGGCCGGTGGGTACCGGCTGGTGATCGACGGGCGGGACGCTCCGGTGGCGGCTTCGCCGGAGCCGTTCGACGTCGACCTCGGCACGGGCGCGCGCGGGGAGCTGGTGGCGGTCTACAGCCGGAGGCAGGACAGCCGCGACGTCGTCTGGTTCGACGTCGCGACGGGCCGCGAGCGGCCGGTGCCCGCGGCGTCGCGGCCCGACCGCGACGAGGGCGCGGCGAGCGTCTCTCGCGGGCGGGTGGCC
>CALMNS010000376.1 GCA_937871635.1 uncultured Solirubrobacter sp. | reverse complement strand
GTCGGGCACCGCGTCGGCGAGCGCCTCGAGCTCGCGGGCCTGCTCGGCGGGAAGGGCGCCGGTGTCCAGCCGCAGCGGCGCGCGACGGATGCCGGCGAACCCCCCGCTGCGACGGAGCTCGATCCTCACGGCCACTTCACGCCCACGTCCTCCCACGCCTGGAGCACCGCGCCGGCCTCGGCGCTCGACGCGCCGTAGCGCCGCCGGGCGACCTGGTGGGTGAGCTGCGCGAACTGCCGCATGGTCGCCGTCTTGCGCAGTCGCGGGTGGCGGAGCGTCTCGAACCAGATGCGCCCCGGCCGGCCCCAGGCGGTGCCGCCCAGGTTCGTGGCCAGGAGGTAGAAGGCGTGGTTCGGGATCCCCGAGTTGATGTGGACCCCGCCGTTGTCGTCCCAGGTGCGGACGTAGTCCTTCCAGTGCCGGGGCTGCGGGTCCTTGCCGAGCGCCGCGTCGTCGTACGCGGTGCCGGGCGCCTTCATCGACCGCAGGGCGTCGCCGTCGAACTCGTCGCCGCGCAGGTCGGCGCCGATCAGCCAGTCCGCGGCGGCGGCGTCCTGGCCGAGCTTGTACTGCCTGACCAGCGAGCCGGCGACGTCGGCGACGTGCTCGTTGAGCGCCCCGGACTGCCCCCAGTACTCGAGCCCGGCCTCGTCCTCGATGACGCCGTGGGCGAGCTCGTGGCCGATGACGTCGAGCGACCTGGTGAAGCGGAGGAAGAGCTCGCCGTCCCCGTCGCCGAAGACCATCCGGCGGCCGTCCCAGAACGCGTTGTCGAACTCCTCGCCGAAGTGCACGACGCCGCGCAGCGGCATGTTCTCGTCGTCGATCGACTCGCGCGAGAAGACCTCCCACCAGAACGTCCAGGTGTCGCCCAGCCCGTCGTAGGCCTCGTCCACCGCCGGGTCGCCGGTCGGGCCCTCGCCCTCGCTGCGCAGGCGCGGCAGCCCGGTCAGCTCCCAAGCGGACTGCCCGTCGCGGATGATCCGGTTCGGCTTCGGGGTGGTGGAGGTGACGGCGGCGAGCGCGTCGGCGCCCTCGCGGGGCGAGCTGCCGCGCTCCTTGGCGTTGACCGCGCGGGCCTGGCGGATCGTGGCGTCGGCCGCCAGGGTCCTCAGCGCCCATTCGCGCTGGCGGTCGCTGCCCCGCCGGGCGAGCTCGTGGAGCATGTAGGGCGGGACGGCGCAGTGCAGGCAGGTATGCGGAACGGACAAGATCGCCTCCTGGGCCGAGGGTGTCGGTCGAGTCTCCCCGCCGGCGGCTTGCGCCGTCAAGGGCGCCCGCCCGAGCCGCTCAGCTGGCCAGGATCCCGGCGCCCAGCAGCAGGCAGAAGGCGAGCTGGAGCTGCCCGGTCGCGGCCAGCGCGCGGTTGAGCGACGGGCCGTCGATCCGGCGGCCCACGGTGCGGATGACCGGCAGCGCGAGCGGGACGGCGAGGAGGACCAGCAGGAGCCACGCCTCGAGCGACTCCGAGCCGAGCAGCCAGGGCAGCGGCGCGGTGACGAAGGCGAGCGCGACCATCGCGGCGTAGAGCACGCGCGTGCGCGGGCGGCCGAGCCGGACGGCGCTCGTGCGCTTGCCCGCCCGCCGGTCCGTCTCGAGGTCGCGGACGTTGTTGACCACCAGGATCGCGGCCGCCAGCAGCCCGACGGGCACCGCGAGGACGAGCGACTCCCAGCTCACCACCTCGACCTGGGCGAAGTAGGACCCGGCCACCGCCACGATCCCGAAGAACAGGAAGACGAAGACCTCGCCGAGCCCCTCGTAGCCGTAGGGGCGCGGCCCGCCCGTGTAGAGGACGCCCGCGATGATCGACGCCACCCCGGCGACCAGCAGCTCCCAGCCGGCGGTGGCGATCAGGTAGACCCCGGCCAGGACCGCGAGCCCGAACGCGAGGTAGGTCCCGATGAGCACCTGCCGGGGCGGGACGAGCCCGCCCGCCGTCACCCGCACGGGCCCCAGGCGGTCCTCGGTGTCCGCGCCGCGGCGGGCGTCGGAGTAGTCGTTGGAGAGGTTCGTCCCGATCTGGATGAAGAGCGCGCCGAGCATCGCGGCGAGGAAGGTCACCGGCTTGAACGTCCCCTCCGTGGCGGCGAGCGCGGTGCCGACCAGCACGGGCGCCACCGCGGCGGGCAGCGTCCGCGGCCGCGCGGCCATGAGCCAGATCCTCACGGGCGGCGCGGGAACTTGCCGAAGTCCGGCGCGCGCTTCTCGCGGTACGCCTCGCGGCCCTCCTGGGCCTCCTCGGAGCCGTAGAACAGGAGGTTCGTGTCGTGGGCGAGCTGCTGGATCCCGGCCATCCCGTCCTCGGCGGCGTGGAAGCTCGCCTTGAGCAGCCGCAGCGAGAAGGGGGAGAGGGCGAGCATCTCCCGGCACCACCGGACCGTCTCCGCCTCGAGCTCCGCGAGCGGGACGACGGTGTTCACGAGGCCCATCGCGAGGGCCTCCTGCGCGTCGTACTGCCGGCACAGGAACCAGATCTCCTTGGCCTTCTTCTGCCCGACCTGCTGGGCGAGCAGCGCCGCGCCGAAGCCGCCGTCGAAGGAGCCGACCCGCGGCCCGGTCTGGCCGAAGCGGGCGTTGTCGGCGGCGATCGTCAGGTCGCAGACGACGTGCAGGACGTGCCCGCCGCCCACCGCGTAGCCGGCCACCATGGCCACCACCGGCTTGGGCAGCCGCCGGATCTGGACGTGGAGGTCGGTGACGTGGAAGCGGCCGACGCCGGAGCCCGGCTCGGTCTCGTAGCCCTGGTCGCCGCGCACGCGCTGATCGCCGCCCGAGCAGAAGGCGAGCGGGCCCTCGCCGGTGAGTACGATCACGCCGACCGACGGGTCCTCGCGGGCCAGCTCGAAGGCGCGCGCGAGCTCGACCACCGTCTGCGGGCGGAACGCGTTGCGGACCTCCGGGCGGTCGATGGTGATCTTGGCGATCCCGGCGTCCTCGCCGTCCGCCAGCTCGTAGCGGATGTCGGAGAAGTCCCCGCCGCCGTCGGTCCACGTCGTCGCCATCCGGCGCTCGACCTTAGCCTCTGCGCCATGCAGAGCTGGCTCGAACGCGCCGCGTCGCTCCGTCCCGGCCGGATCGCCGTCGAGGCCCCCGACGGGGCGCTGAGCTACGCCGAGCTGCTCGCCCACGCGCGGGAAATCGAGCCGGCGCCGGCGCTCGAGGCCGCGCCGACGCTCGCCTTCGCTCTGGCGCTGCACGCCGCGCTGCTG
>CALMNS010000375.1 GCA_937871635.1 uncultured Solirubrobacter sp. | reverse complement strand
GCGATCGGCGGCCAGCCGCCCATCAGCCGCGCTCACAACCTCCCAAGGCAGGACAGCTAGCCAGTGCTACTCCTGTGCTAGCACTGGCTAGCAGTTCGGCCGTCGACATCCCGAGACCTCCCGGAGGCCCGGTTCGTCCCTGAGTCCCCGGCTCGTCCTCGACGCCCGGCCCGGAACGACGAAGGGCGCCCTCGACGGGGCGCCCTTCGCGTGCTGCTCTGCTGGATGTACCACCGACGAGCCTGCTCGAGCCGGAGGGACCAATCCCGGCGCTCGGCGATGGGGTGTCTCGGTTGGACTCCGCCAGCGCGGTCCAGCGATCCGGTCGCTTAGCGGCCGGACACCTCCAGGGTCCCGCAAGAACTGTCACTCAAAGTACGGACCACCTCCTTTCTCTGGTCGCGCAAGAATAGCGATACCGCAGGCGGACCGCGAGGCCGACGGCGCCTACTCCTCCAGGTCCTCGCCGGGCTGGCCGTCGTCCCTGAGCTCGGGCGCGGCGTCGAGCGTCGCGTCCGCGTCGTCCGCGCCCAGGTCGGCGTCGTCGGCGTCCTCCACCGGGCCGGCCGTCAGCGGGGTGGCGGGGCCCTCGTCGCCCTCGAGGTCGGCCGGGACCACCGCGTCGGTCTCCTCCACCACCAGCGCGACCGCAGAGACCACGTCGTCCTCGCGGAGGTTCATCAGGCGCACGCCCTGCGAGGAGCGCCCGTAGCGGTTGATGCCGCGCACGGAGGTCCGCTGCACCATCCCCTGCCGGGAGATGAAGACGAGCTCCTCGTGCTCGCGGACGACGAGCGCGCCGGCCAGGCCGCCGCGCGACTCGACGAGCTGGATCGTCTTGACCCCCATGGAGCCGCGCCCCTTGACCGGGTACTCGGCGATCGAGGTCCGCTTGCCGTAGCCGTTCTCGGTGACCACCAGGAGCTCTTGGTCGGGCCGGGCGACGTCCATGGCCAGCAGCTCGTTGCCGGGCTGGTCGACGTTCATGCCGCGCACGCCGCTCGTGTCGCGCCCCATCGAGCGCGTCTGGCTCTCGTCGAAGGTCGCCGCGCGCCCGGAGCGGGCGACCATGATGATGTGGTCACCCTCCGACACGCGCCGGACGGCGACGAGCTCGTCGTCGTCGCGGATGTTGATGGCGATGATGCCGTCGGCCTTGATCGGCGTGTTGTAGAGGCCGAACTCGGTCTTCTTGATCAGCCCGCGCCGCGTCGCGAAGACGAGGTAGGGCGTCTCGGCGAAGTCGCGGGTGGCGAGCACAGAGTGCACCCGCTCGCCCTCGCGGAGCGGCAGCACGTTGCCCAGGTAGCGCCCGCGGTGGGTGCGGGTCGGCGCCTCGGGCAGCTCGTAGACCTTCGTCCGGTAGACCTTGCCCCGGTTGGTGAAGAAGAGCAGGTAGTCGTGGCTCGAGGACACGAAGAGGTGCTCGATGAAGTCCTCGTCCTTGAGGCCCATCCCGGTCACGCCGACGCCGCCGCGGCGCTGCTGCCGGTAGGTGGCCAGCGGCAGCGACTTGATGTAGCCCGTGTTGGTGATCGAGATGACGCGCTGCTCGTCGGGGATCAGGTCCTCGATGTCCACGTCGTCCTCGGACGGCGAGATGAGCGTCCGGCGGTCGTCGCCGTAGCGCTCGGCGATCTCGGCGAGCTCCTCCTTGATCAGGCTCAGCACCGCCGACTCGTCGCCGAGCAGCGCCCGCAGCTCGCGGATCCGCTCGACCTTGTCGGCGTGCTCGCGCTTGATCGCGTCGGCCTCCAGGGCGGTGAGCTGCTGCAGGCGGAGCTCGAGGATCGCCTGCGCCTGGATGCGGGTGAGGCCGAAGGAGCCCATGAGCCCCTCGCGGGCGGTGTCGCGGTCCTTGGAGGCCCGGATGAGCTCGATGACCGCGTCGAGCTGGTCGAGCGCGATGAGCAGGCCCTCGAGCCGGTGGACCTGGGCCTCGAGCGTGCGCAGCTCGTGCTTGGCGCGCCGAACGATGACCTGCCGCTGGTGCTGGACGTAGTTGTGGATCACCGAGCGCAGCGGCAGCGTCCGCGGCACGTTGTCGACCAGCGCGACCATGTTCACGCCGAACGTCGACTGCATCGGCGTGTGCTTGTAGAGCTTGTTGAGGACCACCTTGGGGATGGCGTCGCGCTTGAGCTCGATGACGAGCCGCATGCCCTTGCGGTCGGACTCGTCGCGCAGGTCGGAGATCTCGGGGATCTTCTTGTCGACGACGAGATCGCGGATCTTGATCATCAGGCCGTTCTCGCCGCCCTTCTTGACCATGAAGGGCAGCTCGGTGACCACGATGGCCTCCTTGCCGTGCTTGAGCTGCTCGGAGTGCGCCTTGGCCCGCACGCGGACGCGACCGCGGCCCGTCTCGTAGGCGTCGCGGATGCCGGCCAGCCCGAGGATGATCCCGCCCGTGGGGAAGTCGGGGCCGCGGAGGTGCTGCATCAGCCCGTCCGTGGTGACGTCGGGGTCGTCGATGTAGGCGGTCGTCGCGGCGATGACCTCGCGCAGGTTGTGCGGCGGGATGTTCGTCGCCATGCCGACCGCGATCCCGCTCGACCCGTTGACGAGCAGGTTCGGGAAGCGCGAGGGCAGCACGAGGGGCTCGCGCCGGGAGCCGTCGTAGTTCGGCCCGAAGTCCACCGTGTCTGACTCGAGGTCGCGCAGCATCTCGCGCGCGATCGGCGCGAGGCGGGCCTCGGTGTTGTGGCTGACGAACCCGTCGGTGAGGAAGGAGTGGTCCTCCGTGTCGACCCGCACGGAGAAGACGGGTTGCACGCCCGCGGACTCGATCGAGGCGACCTCGGCGTAGTAGTGGTCGCCGGCCATCAGCGGCTCGACCACGTCCCGGACCTCGTCGGAGGCGATCCGCTCCACCACCGCGATGCCGTCGCGCTCCCACCGCTCGATGCGGTCGAAGTTGTGGCGCCGGAGCCATCTGCGCTCCTCGTCGGTGCCCTCGGACGAGCTCCGGACGTAGTCGGCCACGAAGGGGACGTGGTCCGAGCTCAGCGCCCGGCTCTCGAGCGGGATGGCCGCGAGGTCGCGCAGCAGCTTGGACTGCTTCGCGCCGATGAAGCCAAGCCGCTGGGCGAAGAGCCGCCCGTCGCGCCGATTCGTGATGACCACCTTGTGCTCCCCGCGAGCTGACGGACCGCACAGCCGGCTCACGACGCCGAACTCGAGCAGCAGCTTCTGCACGTCCGCGGCCAGCGCCGGGCTGTAGGTCGAGTACGAGACCTGGATGGTGTTTCGGGGCAGCAGCGAAGACGATCCGTCGCCCGTGAACAGCGCCCGCAGGAACGCCTGCTTGAACCGCAGCGACCCCGCCCACACGCGCTCCGGCACGACCTTCTCGGCCGACTGCGACCCGACCAGCGATGCGAGCGGGCTGCCCCGGAACGCCGTGAGGTCGTGCACGTCGAGCTCGTGCAGCCGGCTGCCGGAGGCGATGATCCGGTCAGCGACGTACCGCCGCCCGCCGACGTGCTCGTCGTAGGCGGCGAGGATCTCGGCGAAGAAGTCGGCGTCGACGTTGTTGAAGCCCGCCCGGGTCGGCGACGCCCACCCCTCGGAGACGAACGCGCCGAGGAGATGGGCGAGCGACCGCTCGGCCGGGCGCAGCTCGGCGCCGAGCGGGCGCGTGCTGCGGTTCAGGACGACGCGGTCGCCGGCGCGGATCTCGTCCAGCCGCTTCCAGAGCAGCATGGGCACGCCGACCACGTCGACGATGCACAGGAGGGGGTGGTTCTCCGTCCCGGTCAGCGAGTAGCCCTCGCGCGTGCGCAGCCGCAGCGTCGGGTGGTCACCCGAGTGGAAGAGCTTGGAGGCGTCGACGGGCCGGGCCCGGCGATCGAGCACCGACAGCGCGACGTCGCGATCGGACTCCGGCACCATGCCGGTCGCGAGGTCGGCGATCCGCCGCGTCCCCTCGGCCAGCGCGACGCGCGTCTCGCCCACCACGCAGTAGCGCATGGCCGCGGCCGGGTCGTCGTCGACGGAGCCGAAGTTCCCCTGGCCGTCGACGAGCACGTTGCGCATCGAGAAGTCCTGCGCCATGCGGACGAGCGTGTCGTAGATCGACGAGTCGCCGTGCGGGTGATAGTTGCCCATCACCTCGCCGACGATCTTGGCGCACTTCGCGTAGGGCCGGTTGGGCTGGAGCCCGAGGTCGCCCATCCCGTAGAGGACGCGGCGGTGGACGGGCTTCAGGCCGTCGCGGACGTCGGGCAGCGCGCGCCCGACGATGACCGACATGGCGTAGTCGAGATACGACGAGCGCATCTCCTCCTCGAGCCCGCGGGGCTCGATGTTGCCGCCGGAGATGATGTCCGAGGTCGACACGGCGGGCGGCTCCTAGACGTCGAGGTTGGTGACGAGGCGGGCGTTCTCCTCGATGAACTCGCGCCTCGGCTCCACCTTGTCGCCCATCAGCATGGTGAAGATGCGGTCCGCCGTCGCGGCGTCGTCCATGGTCACCTGCGCGAGGGTGCGCGTGGCGGGGTCCATGGTCGTCTCGCGGAGCTGGTCGGCGTTCATCTCGCCCAGGCCCTTGAAGCGGTTGAGCTGGACGCCCTTCTGGGCGACCTGCAGGACGGTGGTGCGCAGGTCCTCGAAGGAGAGGGCGTCCTCGGCCTCCGTCCCGAGGCGGACGGTGAACGGGGCGGTGCCGGCCAGCCCGATGAGCTCGTCGTGCACCCGCGAGAGCTGGCGGTACTCAGTCGCGTCGAACAACGTCTTGCGCAGGTAGTGCGTCATGGCCAGCCCCGTCTTGCGCTCCACGGAGCGCACGCGGACGACGCCGTCGTCGGACGTCACGACCTCGGTGTCGAACGGCTCGCCTTCCGGGTCCTCCCGGGTGAGCAGGTCGACGAGCTGGTCGACCGACATGACCTGCTTGTCGAGGATCTGGGACTCCTCGAGGAAGGTCACCGCCTCGTCGCCGTGCTCTGTGCGCAGCGCCGCGGCCCACCCCTCGTACTGCTTGAGCAGCCGGGTGAAGCGCTGCCAGCGGGTCTCGGTCAGCTTGAACGGCTGGCCGGAGACGTCGATGACCTCGAACTTCTCGAGCTTGTCGGCGAGCAGGATGGCCTCGAGCTCTGACTCCTTCTCGATGTAGCGCTCCTGCGAGCCCTGCTTGACCTTGTAGAGCGGCGGCTTGGCGATGTACACGTAGCCCGCGTCGATGAGCTCCTGCATCTCGCGGAAGAGCAGGGTGAGCGCGAGGGTGCGGATGTGGGCGCCGTCCACGTCGGCGTCCGTCATCAGGATGATCTTGTGGTAACGGGTGCGCTCGAGGTCGAACTCGTCGCGCACGCCGCAGCCCAGCGCGGTGATCAGCGCCTGGATCTCCTTGTTCTCGAGCACCTTGTCGATGCGGCTCTTCTCGACGTTGAGGATCTTGCCGCGCAGCGGGAGGACGGCCTGGGTCGCGCGGTCGCGGCCCTGCTTGGCCGAGCCGCCGGCCGAGTCGCCCTCGACGATGAACAGCTCGGTCAGCGCGGGGTCGCGCACGGAGCAGTCGGCGAGCTTGCCGGGCAGCGTCGAGTTCTCCAGGGCGCTCTTGCGGCGCGTGGTGTCGCGCGCCTTGCGGGCGGCCAGCCGGGCCTGGGAGGCCGAGACCGCCTTGAGGATGATCCGCCGGCCCTCGGAGGGGTTCTCCTCGAGGAACTCGGCGAGCCGCTCGTTGACGATGCGCTGCACGAAGCCGGCCATGCCCGGGTTGCCGAGCTTCGTCTTGGTCTGGCCCTCGAACTGGGGGTCGGTCAGCTTCGCCGAGACGACCGCGGTCAGGCCCTCGCGCACGTCCTCGCCGGAGAGGTTCTGGTCGCGGTCCTTGAGGTGGCCCTTGTCCCGCGCGTAGCGGTTGAGTGTATTCGTCAGCGCGGAGCGGAACCCGGAGAGGTGCGAGCCGCCCTCGTGCGTGTTGATGTTGTTGGCGAACGAGAAGATGGACTCCTGGTAGGTGGAGTTCCACTGCAGGGCGACCTCGACCTGGCCCTCCTCGGACTCCCCCTCGAAGAAGATGACCTTCTGCTGGATCGGGTCCTTCTGGTCGTTGAGGTAGGTGACGAAGTCCGAGATCCCGCCCTCGTACATGAACTCCGCCCGCGCGCCCTCGGCCCGGTCGTCGGCGATGCTGATCCGCAGGCCGCGGGTGAGGAACGCGGTCTCGCGCAGCCGCTGCTCGAGCGTGGCGTACTCGAAGTCCAGCGTCTCGAAGATCTCGGCGTCGGGCAGGAAGGTGATCGTGGTGCCGGTCTCCCGCGTCGCCTCGCCCTTGGCCAGCGGGGCCTGGGGGGCGCCGCGGACGTACTCCTGCGTCCACACGAAGCCGTCGCGGCGGACCTCGACGAGCACGTGCTCGGAGAGCGCGTTGACCACGGAGATGCCGACCCCGTGCAGGCCGCCCGAGACCTTGTAGCCGCCGTCGCCGAACTTGCCGCCGGCGTGGAGCACGGTGAGCACGACCTCGACGGCCGGCTTGCCCTCCTTCTCCATGAGGGCCACCGGGATCCCGCGCCCGTCGTCGCGGACGGTGACGCGGTTGTCGGGATGGATGGTGACCTCGACGGCGGAGCAGTGGCCGGCGAGCGCCTCGTCGACCGAGTTGTCGACCACCTCGTAGACGAGGTGGTGCAGCCCGCGGACGCCGGTGGAGCCGATGTACATGCCGGGCCGCTTGCGCACGGCCTCCAGCCCCTCGAGGACCGTGATGTCCTGCGCGTCGTAGCGCGCCGGGTCCTTCGGGCCGTTGCCGTTCGCGTCCGTCAAGAGAGGAGTCCTTCCTGCGTCCCGAGCGACCTCCGCCGGGAGCGACTGATGAGGGTCATCACATTAGCAGACGAAGGAGGCGCAACTCGCGCCTCGAGTGCATCGAAAGCGCTGGAAATTCGCACTATCTCTGCGCGCTCCGGACCCCGCAGCGCAGGCCCGAGACGGCCGGCCGGCCGAGCTGGTCGTTGAGCGAGGCGACGACCCGGTCGGCCATGAGCGACAGCTCCTGCGCGTAGACGGACGACACGCAGTCGACCCGGATCGTGCCGTTCGCCTCCCCCACCGGCCGCGACGCGTTGGCGAACACCGCGCCGACCGCCGCCGGCCACGCGCGCTGGACCTCGGCGAGCAGCGTCGCGGGCTCGAGCGTGGCGAGCAGGCGGTCGAGCGCCGAGG
>CALMNS010000374.1 GCA_937871635.1 uncultured Solirubrobacter sp. | reverse complement strand
GCGATGAGGAGCGGGCGCTCCGCCGCGGCGATCACGCGCGCGGCGGCGGCGATCGCTCCCGGCTCGGGCGCGGGCCGGCGCACGGACCAGGTCCGCTCGGTGAAGAAGGCCGCCGGCCAGTCCCACGCCTCGCCTTGGACGTCCTGGTGCAGCGCGACGGTCACCGCGCCCGTCTCCGCCGGGTCGAGCAGCACGCGGATCGCCTCGGGAAGGGCGGTGAGCAGCTGCTCGGGCCGCGCGATGCGGTCGAAGAACCGCGAGACGGGGCGCAGGCACTCGTTGACGGACCAGTCGGCGTACCCCGGGTGCTCGAGCTGCTGGAGCACGACCCCCGGCCGTCGGCTCGCGAAGGTGTCGCCCGGGAGGAGGAGGACGGGCAGGCGGTTCGTGGTCGCCGTCGCCGCCCCCGTCACGAGGTTGGTCGCCCCCGGCCCGATCGACGCGGTGCAGGCCAGGGTCGCGAGCCGGCGGCTCGCCTTGGCGTAGCCGAGCGCCGTGTGGACCATCGCCTGCTCGTGCTTGGGCTGGAGGAAGCGCAGGTCGCCACCGACCTCGGACAGCGCCTGGCCCAGCCCGGCGACGTTGCCGTGCCCGAAGATCCCGAGCATCGCCGGCACGACGCGGCGCCGCTCGCCGTCGCGCTCGGAGAACTGGACCTGCAGGTGGCGCACGAGGGCCTGGGCGGTGGTCGCGCGGACGGTGTCGCTCATCGAACGCCTTCCGGCTGCGCCAGCCCCAGCGCCTCGAGCGCCCGCCGGCCGGCGACGAGGTCGGCCACCGGATCGCCGCCCGGCACGCGGTCCTGCTCGACGGTCGCCCACCCGGCGTGGACCTGCCCGTCCAGCGCCGCGGCGACCCCGGCGAAGTCGACGACCCCGGCGCCGGCCGGGCAGAAGACCCCCGCGGCGAGCGCCCCCCAGAAGTCGAGGCCCGGCTCGCGCCGGACACGCTCGAGCACCGCGCCGTCGACGTCCTTGACGTGGAGCAGCGCGACCCGGTCCGCGAAGCGCGCGATCGTCGCGACCGGGTCGAGGCCGGCGTAGGCGAGGTGGCCCGTGTCGAGGCAGAGCGGCGCCACCTCGGCCACCGCGTCGATCTCGTCGGCGGCCTCGAGGTAGGTGCCCGCGTGGGGATGGACCCCCGGCACGAGCCCGGCGGCCTCGGCGAGGGCCGCGGTCTCGCGGACCGTCCCGAGCATGGCCGCCCGCTGCCCGGGATCCAGGCGCGGCGCGGTGGCGCTGCGG
>CALMNS010000373.1 GCA_937871635.1 uncultured Solirubrobacter sp. | reverse complement strand
CGCTCGAGGAGCAGCCGCCGGCGCAGCGCGACCGGGGACTCCCCGGTCGCCCCGGCGACCAGCCGGTCGAGGTGGTCGCGCGAGAAGTGGGCCCGCTCGGCGAGCGTGCGGCCGTCGACGGCCGGGTCGTCGAGCGAGCCGACGACGACGTCGAGTAGGGCGCGCAGGCGATCGGCCACGGTCGGAATGATCGTCGCCGACGGCAACTTGATCGCGTTCGAGCATCTCGTTGACGGTGGCGGGTCCGCGGTCGAGCCTCGAGCCCATGGCTTCCTTCTCCTCCTTCGAGCGGGCGGCGCCCGACCTCGCCGGCGAGGTCCGCCGGCGCCTCGAGGCGCACGTCCATCAGACGCTCGCCACCCTGCGGGCCGACGGCGCGCCGCGGATCTCCGGGACGGAGTCCAAGCTCGCCGACGGCGAGCTCTGGATCGGCTCGATGTGGCAGGCCCGCAAGGCGCGCGACCTGCAGCGCGACCCCCGGTTCGCGCTCCACACCGGATCGGACGACCCCCCGCAGTGGACGGGGGACGCAAAGCTCGCCGGCCGCGCCGAGGAGGTGATCGATCCGGATCGCAAGGCCGCGGTGATCGGCGACTCGGCCCCGCCCGGCCCGAGCCACCTGTTCCGGCTCGACCTCCGCGAGGTCTCGGCGCTGCGGCTCGACGCCGAGGGCGCGGGGCTCGAGATCGACGTGTGGACGCCGGAGCGCGGCGTGCGGCGACTCGAACGTCGCTGAACGCTATCCTTTCTGAAGTGAGCCAGAGCCTCGAGAACCGCCCGTGTGGCGGGCGCTACGGCGACATCGTCCAGGCGATCGGCAACACGCCGCTGGTCGAGCTCAAGCGCCTCTCGCCCAAGCCGGGCGTCCGCATCTGGGCGAAGCTCGAGTCGCACAACCCGACCGGCTCGATCAAGGACCGCGTGGCCCGCGCGATGATCGAGGACGCCGAGGAGCGCGGGGCGATCCGTCCGGGGCAGACCATCCTCGAGCCGACCTCCGGCAACACGGGGATCTCGCTGGCGATGATCTGCTCGCGCAAGGGCTACCGGCTCAAGGTGGTCATGCCCGACAACGTCACCCCGGAGCGCACCCAGCTCCTGAAGATGTACGGGGCGGAGATCGTCTACTCGCCGGGGGACCAGGGCTCCAACGGCGCGGTGGCCATGGCACTCGCCATGGCCGAGGCCGACGCGTCGTACTACATGCCCTACCAGTACGGCAACGCGGCCAACCCGAACGCCCACTACACGGGCACGGCCCCCGAGATCCTGCGCGAGCTCGACGACGACGTGAGCGCCTTCGTCGCCGGCCTGGGGACGGGCGGCACGCTGATGGGGGTCGCCCGGCGCTTCAAGGAGGAGCTCGGGGACGCGGTGAAGATCGTCGCCGCCGAGCCCATGCAGGGCGAGCCCGTCCAGGGGCTCCGCTCGCTCGACGACGGCTTCATCCCGCCGATCATCGACCTGTCGCTGCTCGACCGCAAGATCTTCGTCACGAACCACGACGCCATCGTCTGGACCCGCCGGCTGCTCGACGAGGAGGGCATCTTCGCGGGCGTGTCGTCGGGCGCGATCGCGTCGATCGCGGTGCGGATCGCCGCCGAGATGGACGAGGGAAACGTCGTCTTCATCGTCTGCGACGACGGCTGGAAGTACCTCTCCTCCGGGCTCTACACACGCCCGGTCGACGAGATCGAGAAGCTGGACTCCACCGTCTGGTGGTAGGGGGGAGCCGGCGCGCGCTGCTCACGCGGCGCGCGCTGCTCGCGCGCGGCGCCCTGGT
>CALMNS010000372.1 GCA_937871635.1 uncultured Solirubrobacter sp. | reverse complement strand
GATCGGCGGCGCTCAGCACCACGTAGGCCCCGTGGCGGGCGGAGCCGGTCACGGTGACCTCCCGCCGCCCCAGGGGGGCGAGGACCCTCGCAGCGGCGCTCAAGCGCCCACTCCGGCCCGCCGGGCGTGCAGCTCCTGCAGGGAGTGCACCGGCGGCGAGCCGACCCGCGCGGCGGCGATCGCGCGCGCCGCTGCCATCCCGCCCGACAGCGTGGTGATGCAGGGGATCCCGCGCGCCACCGCGGCGGCGCGGATCTCGTAGCCGTCCGAGCGGGCGTCCGTGCCGGTCGGGGTGTTGATCACGAGGTCCACGTCGCCGCGCTCGATCCAGTCGACCACGTGCGGCGACCCCTCGCCGAGCTTGTTGAGCCCCTGCACGGGGATCCCCCAGCGGGCGATGGCCTGGGCGGTGCCCTTGGTGGCGACGAGCGCGAAGCCGAGGTCGTGCAGCTGGGCGGCGATCCCGGCCACCGCGAGCTTGTCGGGGTCCGTCACCGTGACGAAGACGGTCCCGGCCTGGGGGAGGTGGGCCCCGGCCGCCGCCTGGGCCTTGGCGAAGGCGGCGGGGAAGTCGGCGGCCACCCCCATGACCTCGCCCGTCGAGCGCATCTCGGGGCCGAGCAGCGCGTCGGCGCCGGCGAACCGATCGAACGGGAGCACCGCCTCCTTGACCGAGACGTGGTCCCCCTCGGGCCGCTCGGGGAGGTCGAGGTCGGCGAGCCGCTCGCCGAGCATCACCCGGCAGGCGACCTTGGCCAGCGGCACGCCGGTGGCCTTGGAGACGAAGGGGACGGTCCGCGACGCCCGCGGGTTGGCCTCGATGACGAACACCCGCCCGCCAACCACCGCGAACTGCACGTTGAGCAGCCCGACGACCCCGACGGCGAGCGCGATGTCGCGGGTCTGCCGGCGGATCTCGTCGAGGGTCGCGTCCTCGAGCGAGTGCGGGGGCAGGACGCACGCCGAGTCGCCCGAGTGGATCCCGGCCTCCTCGACGTGCTGCATGATCCCGCCGACCCAGACGTCGGTGCCGTCGCAGATCGCGTCGACGTCGACCTCGGTGGCGTTCTCGAGGAAGCGGTCCAGGAAGACTGCGCCGCGCGGGTCGGCCCGGCGCAGGTAGTCCGCGAGGCCGTCGACCGAGTAGACGATCTCCATCGCCCGGCCGCCCAGGACGTAGCTCGGGCGCACGAGGAGGGGGAAGCCGACGTCGGCCGCCCGCCGCAGCGCCTCGTCGTGGTCGCCGGCCACCGCGTAGGGCGGGGCGGCGCAGCCGATCTCCTCGAGCAGGGCGCCGAAGCGACTTCGATCTTCGGCGATGTCGATCGATTCGACAGAGGTCCCCAGCAGCGGGACGCCGGCCCGCTCGAGGTCCGCGGCGAGCCGCAGCGGCGTCTGCCCGCCGAACTGCACGATGACGCCCTCCGGGCGCTCCTGCTCGACGACGCCGAGCACGTCCTCGAGCGTGAGCGGCTCGAAGTACAGGCGGTCCGACGTGTCGTAGTCCGTCGAGACCGTCTCCGGGTTGCAGTTGACCATCACCGCGTCGCGCCCGGAGTCGCGCACCGTCATCGCCGCGTGCACGCAGCAGTAGTCGAACTCGATCCCCTGGCCGATCCGGTTCGGTCCCGAGCCGAGGATCATCACGCTCGCCCGGTCCGAGCGCCGCACCTCCGAGACGAGCGGCTCGCGCCCGGGCCGCTCCCAGGCCGAGTAGTAGTACGGCGTCTCGGCCTCGAACTCGGCCGCGCAGGTGTCCACCGCCCGGTAGGTGCGCTCCAGGCCGCGGAACGGGCCCTCGGGGTCGTGGGCGAGCCCCTCGAGCTGGCGCAGGTACCACGGGTCGACGCCGGTGGCCGCCCGGATCGCCTCGAGCGAGCACCCCTGCCGGAAGGCCTCGAGCAGCACGTCGTAGCGGTCGGCGCTCGGCCGCCCGAGCCGGTCGAGCAGGTCGCCGGAGAGGTTGGGCGCCTGGTCGAGCTCGCGTGAGCGCATCGCCTTGGCGAACGCCTGCCCGAACGTCCGCCCGATCGCCATCACCTCCCCCACCGACTTCATGTGGGTGGAGAGCCGCTCGTCGACGCCCGGGAACTTCTCGAACGCGAAGCGCGGCCACTTGACCACCACGTAGTCGATCGCCGGCTCGAAGGAGGCGGGGGTGCGCCGGGTGATGTCGTTGGGGATCTCGTCGAGGTTGTAGCCCACCGCGAGGCGCGCGGCGATCTTGGCGATCGGGAAGCCGGTCGCCTTGGAAGCCAGGGCGCTCGAGCGGCTCACGCGCGGGTTCATCTCGATGACGACGATCTCGTCCGTGGCCGGGTTGACCGCGAACTGCACGTTCGAACCGCCCGTCTCCACCCCCACCGCGCGGATGACGGCGATCGCCTGGTCGCGCAGCCGCTGGTACTGGCGGTCGGTCAGCGTCTGCTGCGGGGCGACGGTCACCGAGTCCCCGGTGTGGACGCCCATCGGATCGACGTTCTCGATCGAGCAGACGATCACGACGTTGTCCGCCCCGTCGCGCATCACCTCGAGCTCGAACTCCCCCCAGCCCAGGACGGACTCGTCGATGAGCACCTGGCCGATCGGCGAGGCCGCCAGGCCGCCGGCCACGATCGCCTCGAACTCGGCCTGGGTGCGGGCGATCCCGCCCCCGCGGCCGCCGAGCGTGAACGCGGGCCGGACGATGAGCGGGAGGCCGAGGTCGGCCACCGCGTCGCGCGCCTCGTGCAGGCTGGTGGCGATGACGTTGCGCGCCGTGCGCAGGCCGGCGTCGCGCATCGTGGCGTCGAAGAGCTCGCGGTCCTCGGCCCGGTTGATCGCGTCGAGCTTGGCGCCGATCAGCTCGACGCCGAAGCGCTCGAGCGTCCCGTCCTCGGAGAGCGCCTTGGCGAGGTTGAGCGCGGTCTGGCCGCCGAGGGTCGGCAGGAGCGCGTCGGGGCGCTCGCGCTCGATGACCTGCGCCACCGGACCGGGCAGGAGCGGCTCGACGTAGGTCTGCGTCGCGAAGCCCGGGTCGGTCATGATCGTCGCCGGGTTCGAGTTGACCAGAACGACCTCGTAGCCCTCCTCGAGCAGGACCTTGCAGGCCTGGGCGCCCGAGTAGTCGAACTCGGCGGCCTGGCCGATGACGATCGGCCCCGAGCCGAGGACGAGGATCTTCTGGAGGTCGTCGCGTCTGGGCATCAGGCCCTCGCTCCCGCCGCGAACTCCGCCAGGAAGTCGTCGAACAGGCCGAGCGAGTCGTTCGGGCCCGGCCCCGCCTCGGGGTGGTACTGCACGCAGCCGGCGGGGGTGTCGAGGAAGCGCAGGCCCTCGACCGTCCCGTCGTAGAGGTTCACGTGGGTGATCTCCGCCTCGCCGAGATCCGAGCGCACCCGCTGGCCGGGCTCGCCGGCCACCGCGAAGCCGTGGTTCTGGCTCGTGATGGCGATCCGGCCCGTCCGCACGTCCTTGACCGGATGGTTGGCCCCGCGGTGGCCGAACGGGAGCTTGAAGGTCTCCAGCCCGACGGCGCGGGAAAGCAGCTGGTGCCCCAGGCAGATCCCGAACACGGGGCGGTCGCGGGCGAGGACCTCGCGGATCGTCGCCACCACGTAGTCCAGGGCGGCCGGGTCGCCCGGTCCGGGCACCAGGAAGAGGCCGTCGGGGTCCGTGCGCAGCAGGTCATCGGCCGTGGCGGTGCAGGGGTGCAGCTCGAGCGTCGCCCCGCGCTCGACGAAGGCGCGGACGATCGAGTACTTGATGCCCGTGTCGAGGGCGGCGAGCCGTGGGCCGCCGCCGCCCTCGCCGAGCACCGTGCGCTGGGCGACCGTCACCT
>CALMNS010000371.1 GCA_937871635.1 uncultured Solirubrobacter sp. | reverse complement strand
GATCGGGGCTCGGCGTCGCGGTCGGGTTCGCCGTCGGGGTCGGCGCCGGTGCGGAGCTCCGCGTCGCCTCGAGGCCCCGCGACCGCTCGCCGCTCGCGTCGCCCCCGTCGCTCCCGTCGATGAGGAGCGCACCCGCCGCGACGGCGACGGCGACGGCGACGGCGACCACGATCGCAAGCCTGCGCATACCCGATCGACCCTACGCCACCGTCCGGCGGCCTCGGCGACCGCCCGTCAGCTACTGGCCCGGCCCGAAACCGCCGGGGTCACTTCTCGAGCGTCTCGAGAAGTGTGTCCCCGCCCGAAACCACCGGGGTCACTTCTCGAGCGTGTCGAGCGCGATCGACTCGCGCATGAAGGCGAGGACCGTCTCCTGCTCGGGGGTGATGCTCGGGTCCGCTCGCGGGGTGGCGACGATGACGCCCTTGCTCGCGTTGCTCACCAGGCGGATGTCCGAGCCCCCGTCCGTCGCCACCTTGGCCATGGCCCAGCGCCCGAACGTGCGCCGCGCGTCGACCTCCTCGAGGATGGTCAGCTCGTCGTGGCGGGGGTCCTCGACGATCGTCGCGTAGAGGTTCCGCACCGCCGTCTCGTCGCCTTCGAGCGCCTGTACGAACGCGTCACCGGAGATGATCAACGCCCCCGTGATGTCCAGGCCCTTGTTCTTGCGCCGCGCCGTGGTGAAGATGTCCCCGAGCTCGGTCCTGCGCTCCTCTTCGGCGAGGAGGCTGTGACTGCGGTAGATCAGCCGGAAGACCGGCTCTGACTCACCTGCGGCGCCATCGGTGATGTCGCTCATGTGACCGCTCCTGTCTGAACACCGGTCGTCCGGCGAGGTCCGTCCCGGTGATTTCGCGAGGGATGGGGTGCGACGGGTCCTACCAGCCGTCGCCGACAGGGTCAACATCGACGCCGTTTTCCACCGTGCCGAGTTGGGCCACTACCGCGGGGGCAGGACGAGCCGCCCGTCCGGGGTCAGCCCGGGACTGGCGAAGTCGGCCTGGGAGAGGCCCGCGGCCATGGCGGTGCTGGTGCCCGCCGGGTCGACGGCCGGGCGCCCCGGCGGGGCGAGGCGGATGGGCGTCCAGCGCCCGCGGCGCAGGCGCCCCCGGTCGTCGAGCGTGACCGAGACCAGGCCGGACAGGCCGAGGACGCCCGCGGTCGGGAAGGTGTGGAAGCCGGCGAAGTTGCCGGTCGAGTAGACGATCGGGGCGCCGCGCCGCCGCTCCACGCCGCGGACGACGTGCGGGCCCGACCCGAACACTGCGTCGGCGCCCGCGTCGACGGCGGCGTGGGCGAAGGCGCGCGTGTCGCCGCGATCCTCGCCGTAGGCGATCTCGCGGCCCATGGGCGTGCGGACCTGGTCGGCTCCCTCCGCGCCGGCGTGCATCACCACCACGACGACGTCGGCCGCCTCGCGGGCCCGGGCGACCTGGCGGACCGCGCTCGCGATGTCCTCGAGCCGAGCGGCCCACGGGTAGCTCGAGAACCCGACGACGGCGACCGAGATTCCCGCCCGGCGGACGACGGTGACCTGCCCGGGCGCCCCCGTATGGGCGAGGCCGGCGGTCTCGAGGTGCCGTCGGGTGTCGGCGAGCCCCACGGCGCCGTAGTCGTTGGCGTGGTTGTTGGCCAGGTTGAGGACGTCGAAGCCGGCCCAGGCAAGCGTCCGGGCGGCGACGGGGGGCGCCTGGAAGGCGAAGCAGTTCGGCGTGCCGAGCGGGCATTTGGCCGCGCCGCGGGTGCCGATGACGCCCTCGAGGTTGCCGATCATCACGTCGGGGCGGCGCAGCAGCGGCCGGACCTCCGACAGCAGCGCGCGGCCGCCGTCGGGCGGGATGCCGTGGCGCGACCCGAGCACGGTGTCGCCGACCCAGCCGACGGTCACGGTCCCGGGCCGGTCCCGGTCCCGGTCCCGGTCGCGACCGCGGTCGCGATCGCGATCGCGGCCCGCGGCGTTCCGGACCGGCGCCCGGTCGTCCGCGGTCGCCGGATCGGACCCGCCGACCTCGCTCAGCGTGACGACCGCGCAGAACGCGATCGCCACCGCGACCAGGGAGAGCGGAGCCAGCAGCCGGTACGGGCTGCGGAGGTCGCCGGGATCCGGCATCGCGACGGGACTTCGCCATCGCGAACCGGAGTCCTGGCACCGCTGCGCTCAGGAGCGCGGCGGAATCCCGCTCGGGGAGCGGGAGGGCGTCGCCGTCGGGTCCCCGCCTCAGCGCGAGAGGAAGCGCGCGACGACCGGGCAGGTGGCCTTCGGCTTGATCATGTGGGTCTGGCCGGGGAGGATCTCCAGCCGGGCGTCCGGCACGGCCTCGGCGATGCGCGCCTGGGCGTTTCGCATGTACTGCGGGCTCTTGCCGCCCGCGATGACGAGCGTCTCCGGCGCGACGCCGGCGTAGCGGCCCTCGGGCAGCGGCTCGCCCTGCTGGTGGGGGACGACGATCGCGAGGTCGTAGGTCAGCGTGTGGGCGAGACCGGTCATCGTCTCCCAGGCCGGCAGCACCCGCATCAGCCCGACGAAGGGGGCCGGGAGGCCGACCATCCGCATGAACGTCTTGACGGCCTCGCCCCGCCGACCGCGGTCCACGAGGTCCTGCAGCCGCTGCGGGACGTCGGGGGCGTTCGGGGCGTGGGTGTCGTCGAGGATGAACGGCGCCTCGTAGAGGACGAGCCGGTCGATCGCCAGGCCGGCGAGGGCGGCCTCGAGGGCGAGCGCCGCGCCCGAGGAGGCGCCGAACACGTGCGCGCAGCCGCCGGCGGCGTCGATCACCGCCGCGAGGTCCTCGATCTCGCGCGCGACGGACCACGGGGTGGCGCCGGCGCCGCTCTCGCCGCGGTCGCGGCGGTCGTAGACGTGGACCGTGAAGTCGGCGGCCAGCGCCTTGGCCAGGCCGGCGGCCGGACCCATCGTGCGCTGGCACATCGCGCCGTCGACGAGGACGAGCGCCGGGCCCGAGCCGTGGACCTCGTAGGCGATCCGCGTGCCGTCGGCGGACGAGACGAACCGCGTGCCGGTCGGCGCGGCGGGGGAGGGGGTGGGGGCGGTCGTGGTGGTCATGTCCCTACGTCGGGCGAGGGGGGCCGATTTCTACACACGGCCCCCGGGATCTCTCCGGCGGCGCGGCGGAGGAGCAGCCGCCGCTCGGCCTGGTTGCGCGTCTGCGCCGCCGCCTCGCGGAACGT
>CALMNS010000370.1 GCA_937871635.1 uncultured Solirubrobacter sp. | reverse complement strand
GTCCTCGCGCAGTTCGACGCCCTGCTCGGCGGGCTCGTCTTCGCGGGCGGCTCGGGGGTGATGGCCGCGCTGGGCGCCGCCGGGCTCAGCCGTGCCGAGCGGCGCTCCGGCGGCCGCCTCGTCCGCGACCCGGACGGCGCCCTCCGGGTCTTCTAGGTCTTCTAGGTCTCGCCGCGCCCGCGCGAGATGGCAATCTCGCCCGTGCGCGACATCTCGACCAGCCCGAACGGGCGCACCATGCGCTCGAACGCGGCGATCTTGTCCGCCGTCCCGGCCAGCTCGACGATCACCGAGCGGCGGGTGACGTCGACGACCCGGCCCCGGAAGATGTCGGCGATCTGGAGGATCTCGGCCCGCGCCGGCCCGTCGGCGGCCAGCTTGAACATGGCCAGCTCGCGGGCGACGGTGTCGGCCGGCTCGAGGTCGCGGATCTTCAGGACGTTGACCAGCTTGTGCAGCTGCTTGGTGACCTGGTCGATCGGGTGGTTGGAGCCGTCGAGGGTCAGCGTGATGCGCGAGAAGCGCTCGTCGTCGGTCGGCCCGACCACCAGGGTGTCGATGTTGAAGCCGCGGCGGGCGAAGAGCCCCGAGATGCGAGTGAGCACGCCCGGCTTGTTCTCGACCAGGATCGACACGATGTGCTTGCGGCCGCTGCGGCCGGACACGCTCGCCTCGAGCTCCTCGAGCGAGAGCAGCTCCTTCGTCCCCGGCTCGCCCACGATTAGCCCACCATGTCCCGCGCGGCGGCGCCCGGGGCGATCATCGGGTAGGTGTTCTCCTCCCGGGTGACGCGGACGTCGACCATCACCGGGCCGGGCGTCGCGATCGCCCGGCGGATGTCCTCCACCAGGGTCGTCTTGTCCTCGAAGCGGAACCCGGCCACCCCGTAGGCCTCGGCGAGCTTGACGAAGTCGGGCCAGCGGCCCGGGTCGACGTGGGAGTAGCGGCGGTCCCAGAACAGCTCCTGCCACTGGCGGACCATGCCGAGGTAGCCGTTGTTGAGGATGAAGACCTTGACCGGGATCCCGTACTCGGCGCAGGTCGCGAGCTCCTGGGCGTTCATCTGGATCGAGGCGTCGCCGGAGACGACCAGCGTGGTGAGATCGGGGTTGCCGACGGCCGCGCCCATGCCGGCCGGCAGGCCGAAGCCCATCGTCCCCAGGCCGCCCGAGTTGATCCAGCGACGGGGGTGGTCGAAGTGGTAGTACTGCGCCGCCCACATCTGGTGCTGGCCCACGTCGGAGGCCACGACGCACTCGCCCTTGGTCGCCTCGTAGAGCGCCTCGATCAGGTACTGCGGCTTGATCTCGGAGTCCGTGGAGTCCTCGTAGCGCAGCGGGTGCTGGGTGCGCCAGCCGTCGATCCGCTCCCACCAGGCGTCGAGCCGGGACGGGTCGGCCGCCTGCGCGCGGTACTCCGTCAGCAGCCGGGCGAGGACGTTCTTGGCGTCCCCGACGATCGGGATGTGGGCGGGGACGTTCTTGGAGATCTCCGCCGGGTCGACGTCGATGTGGACGAACTTCGCGCGCGGGGCGAACTCCGAGAGCTTGCCGGTGACCCGGTCGTCGAAGCGGGCGCCGACGGCGACGATGAGGTCCGCCTCGTCCATCGCGTAGTTCGCGGTGCGGGTCCCGTGCATCCCGAGCCACCCGACCCACTGCGGGTCGGGCGCCGGGTAGGCGCCCAGGCCCATGATCGTCGAGGTGATCGGGAAGCGGTCCGCGCGGACGAGCTCGGTGAGCTCCGCCGACGCCCCGGCCGAGATGACCCCGCCGCCCGTGTAGAAGATCGGCCGCCGCGCGTTGGCCAGCGCCTTGGCCGCGAGGCGGATCTGCTTCTGGTTGCCGTCCGTGGTGGGCTGGTAGCCGGGCAGGCGGACGTCGCCGACCGGCTCGTAGTCGATCTCGACCCGGGTGAGGTCGGTCGGCATGTCGATCAGCACCGGCCCGGGGCGACCCGTACGGGCGATGTGGAACGCCTCGTGGATCACCCGCGGGATCTCCGTCGGGTGCTGGATCATGAACGAGTGCTTGACGATCGGCATGGTGATGCCGAACGTGTCGGCCTCCTGGAAGCCGTCCGTGCCGAGCAGGTCCGTGCGGACCTGGCCCGTGAAGAAGACGACGGGGACGGAGTCCATCATCGCGTCGGTGAGCGGCGTGACGATGTTCGTCGCCCCGGGGCCGCTGGTGGCGAAGCACACCCCGACCTTGCCGGTCGCCTTGGCGTAGCCCTCGGCCGCGTGGCCGCCCCCGGCCTCGTGGCGGACGAGGACGTGCTTGATGTCCGAGTCGTAGAACGCGTCGTAGGTCGGGAGGTTGGCGCCGCCCGGGTAGCCGAAAACCACGTCGACCCCTTCGGCCTTGAGGCACTCCATCACCGCATCCACCGCGCGCATGCGAGGAGAGGCTATCGCGCGGGGAGACGCACCTGGGACTCGGGGACGATCGCCTGCTCGGGGAAGTCAAGCTCCGCTCCGCAGCGGGTGCAGACGGCGTCGTGGAGCATGACCACCTTGCCGCAGCTCTCGCACTGGCGGCGCAGCTCGTCGCGGTCCACGCGGTAGAGGAGCGCTCCGACGACGCCGAGGATCGGCAGCACCGCCGAGACCGCGAACCACAGCCAGAACGAGGAGCCCTTGACCCGGCCGACGAAGCCGCCGGCGAGGCCGGACAGCGCGCAGAGGATCAGGTAGGCCATCGAGCCCCTACAACCTGCGGACGGCCCAGATCGCGGCGATGGCCAGCGCGACGACGACCACCGCGGTGAGGACGGTGGAGATCAGCCCCGCGACGACGCCGACGAGGATGCGGATGGCGAGCACGGCGACGGCCAGGAGGACGACGGCGGCGAGGACCTTCTTGCCGAAGGCCGAGACCGCGGCGCCTCGCTTGCGCTCAGGGAGCTGGGTGGAGGCCATGCCCCCATTCTAGGCGTCCCTCCAGGCCGGACCTCCGGGCGAGCGCGCCGGCCGCGTCGAGCGCCGCGCGGATCAGGTCGCCCACCCCCGCGCTGGTCGTCGTCATGGGATCGCGCCGGTCGCGGGGCACCAGCCGAAGTCCGGCCGCGGCCGCGAGTTCGAGTACCGCCGTCTTC
>CALMNS010000369.1 GCA_937871635.1 uncultured Solirubrobacter sp. | reverse complement strand
ATCTACCTCTACGTGACCACGGCGAGCGGCGTGCAGGTCCAGCGCTGGCGCCTGGACGGCGAGGACCGGCTGCGCCGCGACGCCGTGGTCCTGCGGGGCATCCGGGCGGGCAGCATCCACGACTCCGGGCGGCTGCGCTTCGGGCCTGACGATCGCCTCTACGTCGCCACGGGGGACGCGGGGCAGCGCGAGCTCGCGCAGCGCCGCGGCTCGCTCAACGGCAAGCTCCTACGGCTCTCGCCGCGCCAGTACCGCTCGCGCACGAGCGACCCGGCCGTCCACGCGCTCGGCCTGCGCAACCCGCAGGGCCTCGCCTGGAACACGCGCGGCCGGCTCGTGGCCACCGACCACGGCCCGAGCGGCTTCGACGGTCCGGGAGGCGACGACGAGGTCAACGTCATCCAGGCGGGCGGCAACTACGGCTGGCCCGTGGTCCGGGGGACCGAGCACGGCCGCTTCCGCGCCCCCGCGCGGGTGTACGCGAGGGCGATCGCCCCCTCGGGCGCGGCGTTCGTCAACCGCGGCGGCTCGACCTGGACGGGCTCCTTCGTCTTCGGCGCGCTCAAGGGCCAGGCGCTCCACCGGCTCACCTTCGACGGCGCGCGGGTCACCGGCGAGGAGGTCCTCTTCCGCTCGCGCTACGGACGGCTGCGCGCGGTCGTCGAGGCGCCGGACGGCGCGCTGTGGGTGACCACCAGCAACCGCGACACCTACGGGACGCCGGTCTCCGGCGCCGACGATCGCATCCTGCGCGTCATCCCACCGGCGGGCTGAGCGCGGGCCGGGCGGGCCGCGCAGGAAGGGAGAAGCGCACCCGCGTGCCGCGCGCCGCGTCGGCGAGCCAGATCCGCCCGCCGTGGGCCTCGACGATCGCCCGCGAGATGGCGAGGCCGAGGCCCGCGCCCTCCGCGCTGCGCGAGGCCTCTCCGCGGTAGAAGGCCTGGAAGACCCGGGCGCGCTCCTCCGGCGGGATCCCCGCGCCGGTGTCGGCCACCTCGATCTCGACGCCGCCCGCCGCGGCGTGCGCCGACACGGTCACCGAACCGTCGGCCGGGGTGTGGCGGATCGCGTTCTGGATCAGGTTGAACACCACGCGGCGCAAGCGCTCCGGGTTGCCGTGGGCGACGATCGCGCCCGAGTCGTCGAGCGCGGCCCGCATCCGGACCATGCGGGCGTCGGCCTGCGGGCGCATCGCCTCCACCGCCCCGCAGAGGAGCTCGTCGAGCCGGACCCGCTCGACCGCCCACTCCACGTCGCCGGCCTCGAGGCGGGAGAGCTCGAAGAGGTCGTCGATCAGCGCGGAGAGCACACCCACGTGATCCCGGATCCGCCCGAGGTAGCCCGCCCGCTCCGCCTCGGGGACGACGCCGTCGTCGACCGCCTCGGCGAGCAGCCGCAGCGACGTGATCGGGGTGCGCAGGTCGTGGGAGACCGCGGCGATCAGGTCGCGGCGGGCCGACTCGGCGTCCGCCAGCCGGACGATCGTCGCGTTCGCGGCGCGGGTCAGCTCGGCGAGCTCGTCGCGGGACGCCGGCTCGGGCGCGAGCACCCGCTCACCGGCACCCACCGCCGCCAGGG